>CAZXMK010000182.1:0-6437 GCA_964641935.1 uncultured Syntrophaceae bacterium | reverse complement strand
CTTTCACCGCCTCGGGGATGATCTTGGAGTAGCCTTCCTCCCGGAGCCAGCGCTCTTCCCAGGTGTAGTCGAAGTTGCACCAGGAACCGCGGAAGTGGTCCACGAAGTCGTAGCTGACGCTGTAGGCTCCCTTGAACTCGGCGATCACGTCCTCGTCGCCGACCAGGAGCGAGGCCGCGGCGTCGCCGAACCACATTTCATAGAAGCCGGCGGGCCGCGTCATCCGCCTGTCCGAGGCCGTGACGAGAATGGACTTGCTGTCCCCGCCCTTTATGACGTTGAGGGCCGTAAGCAGGCCCGTCGTCCCGGCGCGCTGGGAGGATGTGAAGTCCGCCGTGTTGATATCACTCCGCAGGTTCAGCGCCGTGGCCACGATTCCCGCATTCTGGCGATCCAGATAGGGAACGGTCGTCGAGCAGAGATAGCCCGCGTCGATTTTATTTTTGTCCTTGCCGATGATGCAGTCCTGGGCCGCCGCGACGGCCATGGTCACGCTGTCTTCATCGTAATTGCACATGGAGCGCTCGCCCTGGGCGACGCTGATGAGCGCCGGTGCGAACCAGCCCATGGCCTGGTAGATTGCCATCCGGTCCAATCTCAGGCGGGGGATATAGGCTCCAAATGATGTAATACCGACCATTGTCTTACCTCCTTCATTCACGTGTGTTGCGTTCGCATTTTCGAATCGTTCGTCCCGAAGGATCCCGCCTCAGAATTTGAACAGCTTCTCCAGGAGCTGCGACTTCATCAAGTCCCCTTCAATCTTCAGCTTGCCGGAGGTGTATGCCTTCATGGCGTTCATCTTCCCGTTCATGAGATCGAGATAGTCGCCGGCGACCATCTTCAGCGTGCAGCCGGGGCTCGCGTGGGTTCCGGCCGCCACCGTCAGGCCGCCGCCCTTGATCTCTGCGTACCAGTCGCCGCCGCCGTCGCCGGAGATGCAGTACTGGAACACGACGTCCGTTGTGGCCGCTCCCGCCTGGAAGGCACCGGGCATGGCAGCGAAGACATCTTTCACCGCGGCGAATCCGCCGCTGCTCTTCGGGGCTTCCTTCTTGCCTTCCAGGGCCGCCAGGACATCGCCCAGGATGAGATCGTTCAGGTTGCCGTATTCCTTCGCACCCTTCAGGTCCGCGATCTTGTCCCAGCTGACTGAGATGTCCTCGACGGAGGGGATCTTCTTGCCGTCGCCGAGAACGACGCCCGGGGCCGTCATGATGGCGGCGCGATTGTAGAAGCCGGCGCCGCAGTTATAGATGTGGCCGGTGTCCGCGCATTCTTCCGAGCAGAGGTACAGAACGATGGGGGACACGTACTCGGGTTTCAGTTTGTCCAGCATGTCCGGCGGCAGCACGTCTTCGGTGAGTCGCGAGGCGGCGATCGGGGCGATGGTGTTGACCTTGAAGTTGAACTTCCCGCCTTCCAGCTTCAGGGTATTCATGAAGCCCACGAGGCCCAGCTTGGCCGAGCTGTAGTTCGTCTGGCCGAAATTGCCGTACAGTCCCGCCGCGGAGGTCGTCATGATGACGCGGCCGTACCCGTTTTCCCGCATGGCGGCGAAGGCCGGGCGGGTCACGTTGTAGGCGCCGGTCAGATGAACGTCGAGTACGATCTGCCAGTTCTCCGGTTCCAGCTTCAGGAGACCCTTGTCCCGGAGGATGCCCGCATTGTTGATGAGGATGTCCAACTTCCCGAATGCGTCGACGGCCGTCTTGACGATGTTCGCACCGCCCTCTGCGGTGGCGACACTGTCGTAGTTGGCCACGGCTTCTCCGCCCAGTGCCTTGATCTCATCGACGACCTTGTCCGCTGGCCCCGCGGCCCCGGCGCCCGAGCCGTCCCGGGCCCCGCCGAAGTCGTTGACGACCACCTTGGCCCCGCGCTTGGCGAGCTCCAGGGCGTACACGCGGCCCAGGCCGCCGCCCGCGCCGGTTACGATGGCCACGCGGCCATCAAAACGAATTGCGCTCTTTGCTCCCATAATCAGTCTCCCTTTCTGTGAAATGCGTGCTGCAAACGTTCTGTTATATTCTACGAACGGCCCCTCCGTTGGACGGGTCCGTCCTTGTCATTCCCTTGCGTAGTCCGCCTCGTGGGCGAACGCCGGCAGATGGATGAACTTCAGGGTCTGCTTGACGAGTTGGATGTAGTTTTCCCGGTCCATGTTTACCATGGGACGGAACAGGTTCTCTCCCGACACGAAATTGTGGATCGAATTCATCAGGGCCAGAATCTCCATTTTCACCTGAGCCGAGAGATTCCGCTTGTCTTTCGCCAGTCCCATCGAACGGGCGACATCCGCTGTGAATTCAGGGATTTTGAAATCGAGTTTATCGCTTTCCCGGGCCATGCCGAAATAGCGGAACAGGATCATGTTTGAGCATTCGGGGTGATCAAAGAGATAGTCCGTCATCATCTCGATGGAGATGGCGAGGCGGTCATTCCGGGGCAGGCCGTGGATGATCTTTTCGACCTCGATCAGCTTCCGGCCGAGGTCGTTGCAGATGTCGAGGACGACGGCTTCGTAGAGATCGCCCTTCTCCCCCCAGTGATAGTGAAGCGTGGACATGTCGATGGCGACTTCCTGAGCGATCATCCGGGTCGTCGTGCCATGAAAGCCGTATTGCCCGAAGAGCCGGCGGGCCACCGTCAGAATCCTCCCCTTCATCGACTGGGGGTCTTTCCGGGCCTTCTCCAGAATCGTGGCCATCTCAGGCTCCCATCAGCAATTTCCAGCGGACCGTTCCATTGGCCTGTTCCATCTGGCTATTCCATATACCTGTTCCATCAAATGATGGGCAGCCTATGCCGAAAGAAATTTCTTGTCAAGGAATTTGTAGCGGAAAGCATGGCGGAATTTCACCAGCGATCGATCTGCTTGTATTCATTACTGAGTCAAGAAACAAGCAGGATGGAGCACCCATGGGACGCTTCCCGGCCGAGGTGCCCCTCGGGGAGGCGATTCATCTCTTTTCCAGGGATTCCGGTGCAAAGCCGGTTCTCCCGCCACCTTATGCGGTTGACAATCCTCGCTTCCTTTCATATGGTGCAGCAAATTCCACACGACAGGAGCGGATCCCATGAAAAACCGTTTCGAAGGCTGCCGTCGTATCCTCATCATGACCGTTATGCTG
Source organism: uncultured Syntrophaceae bacterium (assembly GCA_964641935.1). Classification (GTDB taxonomy): domain Bacteria; phylum Desulfobacterota; class Syntrophia; order Syntrophales; family PHBD01; genus PHBD01. The sequence goes on along the minus strand of CAZXMK010000182.1, from coordinate 3,303 downwards.
GCCATTGTTTTCCCGGCCTTTCCAGCCCTTTCGTACGAGCGGGAGATCGCCAACCTCTCGTCGATCCTGTCGGCTGAAATTGCGAAGTCCGGTAAGAAGAGCATTGCAGTGGTCGACTTCACCGACCTCCAGGGACGGGTGAGCGAACTGGGGAGATTCATCGCGGAAGAGATGTCGGGAAACCTGACGTCCCAGTCCCAGGGCTTCGATGTCCTCGACCGGAATCACATGAAACGGATCCTCGAAGAGCAGAAACTCTCCCTGACCGGCCTGATGGATCCCGAGGCGATCAAAAAGATCGGCAAGCTGGCGGGGGCGGAAATCATTGTCACCGGGACGATCACGCCGTTCGGCGACAGCATTCGCGTATCCTGCAAGGCCATCGACACCGAAACGGCCAGGGTGACCGGGTCCGCCCGCGGGGACATCGCCAAGACGGTGACCATCGCCGACCTCCTGAAGCTCGGTGTTACCGACGGCTCGCAGCCTTCCAGCCGTTCCGACCGACCGGCCGGAAGGACGGACAGAGCCGTCCGTCCCGCCGAGGAAAGAAAGAATGTAACGGCGGGAAAAATCACCTGGGATTTCGAAACGGGCGACCTGCGGGGATGGCAGAGCACGGGAACCGCCTTCAGCACCCAGCCGACGTACGGCGACAATCCGACGGCCCGCCACCGCGGCCAGCCTTCCAACCACCAGGGAGACTACTGGATCGGCGGATATGAAAACCGGCGTTTCCCCTCCGATCCGCCCGGTCGCACGCAGGGAGACGGACCCCAGGGAACCCTGACCTCCGATCCATTCACAATCGAAGCGCCCACCCTCAGTTTTCTCATCGGCGGCGGGTGCGACATCAACACGGTGAGGGTAGAGCTCCTGGTGAACGACCAGGTCGTCCAGAGGGCCACGGGAAGATGCACGGAGACCATGGAGCGCATGACCTGGGACGTCCGGGCACACCAGGGGCAGGCCGCGCAATTCCGGCTGATCGACTACTCCAGCGGCGGCTGGGGTCACATCAACTTCGATGATGTGAGGTTTTAGAAGTCCTCCGGTTCAATTTGATTGAAGAATGAACCATCCGGCGAAACCGTCACGGACGGGGTCAACCGAAAGGTTGACCCCGTCTTTTTCATCCAATGCGGGGAATGTTCCGGGAACAAGCTGACGGCATAAGAAAGGGGTTGCGGAACATCTCCGCAACCCCTTTTGATGGTTTATTTGGCGTCCCCACAGGGAGTCGAACCCTGGTTACCGGCGTGAAAGGCCGGTGTCCTAGGCCACTAGACGATGGGGACATCCTTTCCGGTAAGAGGCGCCATATATCCGGATGGACTGAGGTTGTCAAGGAACAATTAAGCTGCCTTCCGAGAACACGCAGAGACAGAGGATCGATTTGAAATCACTGTTTATATGCCTTGAAGTTGAGGATTATGATATTTGTGACCGAAGGAGCATTTGCATTGTATAAATGGAAAGTAAAACCGGGGGGGCTTTTTCATGGAAGATCAATACAACGATCTTATCGAGGAAATTCAAAATCTTCCCCGCATATCCGCCTCGGAAAACTTCTCGGACAGGGTCATGAATAAGGTGCTTTCCGTCCGGCCGACGGTGATGGACCGGATCCGGACAACCCTGCTCCGGCCTCGTTACAACACCCTGGTGGATCCGCACGGCATTTTCTCTTCCCCGAAAACAAAGGCCGAGTGCTCTTTCACGTTTATTCTCACGGCGGCCTTCTACCTTGTCATCGGCGTCGTCCTGATGTCGGGCCTCAAGGCATCGGCAAGCGATCTGACCCTGAACGAATGGATCCGGACCCAGCCACAGTTCATCATCCTTTCCGCGATCTGGCTGTTTGGCCTCGGGATGATCATCCTTCTCGACGGCCGCCTGGCGTTGATCGGGGCCAAGGGAGGGACGCTGCTGTTCATCCTGGCAACGCTCGTGCACAGCCTTTTGTACACCGTATCGCCGTCGCTGCCGGCCAAATACATGTCCATCCTGGTGTCCACGACAGCAACGCTGATCGGGATTCTTCTTTATTACAACCTGTCCGGATTCTCGAAGTCGCGGACAAAGGCCGCCGGAGACCTCCGGCGTCCGCTGAAAAACGCCTGAAGCGGAGAGGAGACGAAATGACGAGGCATTTCAAGGGGACTTCCCGTGGCTTCACACTGATCGAGGTAATCGTCACCCTGATCCTGATCAGCATCCTGGCCGCGGTGGTCGTCGGCGGCATGGCTACCGACGTATCCAGCACACGGCTCTCTGCACAACGGGAAGTACTCAAGGCGGATATCCGCTATGCCCAGTCCCGGTCCATGAACTCGAATCTTATCTGGGGCATTCATTTCAGCGGCGGCAGTTACTCGCTCTTCAACTACGACAGCACGACAGGCAATTACAACACAAACCAGAAATTCCCGTATTATGAGACCGGCGACCCCGATCCGTCCAAGAGCATGCCGTCTGGGATGACCGCATCGGGAGCCGTCGCCTTCGATTTCTTCGGCCGTCCGTATTACCTGGCAAGCCCGTCGGGAAATCCCACAACGACCGCCTACACCGGCCAAATCTCCCTGTCCGGAATCACCATCACCCCTGACACAGGATTCGTGCCATGAAAACTGCCAAGAACCGAAAGAAAAGCAATGCCGGATTCACCCTGCTGGAGGTCATCGTCAGCCTGACCATCGCCGCCATCCTGGGGGCACTCCTGGTGTCCGTCGTGGGAACCGCCGTGACGGGAAGCGCTCAGCTGCCCTACCGGCTGGTCAAGGTGTACGACATGAACCAGGTCATGGACAACATCACCGCCGATTACATCAGCATGCTCCCCCAGATGAACGACGACATGCTCAATGTATTGAAAACCCGCATTGATAATAATGCTGGCAACTACGGCAATTATACCGCCACGACATCATGGGTTGCATATTCGGGAAGCGGAGCGACCCTATCTGAAGACATTGGCACATCGGGAGGTGGCATCTTAAAAGTCGTCATTGCCCCTCCCAGTGGCGGTTCCGGCGTGACCCACTCGGCCCTGTTCACGAGATAAAAGGCCCCCTCAGACAGAACACAAGGAGATACCTTAGATGAGACTCCATGGAAAAAACGAAAAAGGGTTCACGCTGATCGAAGTGGTCGTATCCCTCGTTCTGGTCGGCATCATGGCGGCGATCGCCGGTCTGGGAATTGTCCAGGCCACCAAGGCCTTCATCTTCACCAAGGAGGCCTCTGTCCTCGGCCAGAAGGGCGACCTGGCCATGTCGAGAATCCGGCGCTCCGTTCAGA
>CAZXMK010000181.1:0-6444 GCA_964641935.1 uncultured Syntrophaceae bacterium | reverse complement strand
GCCCGGGGCCACGCCGGCCTCCGACAGGAGCCGCCGGATGATCTCCGGCCCCTTCTCCACGGCAAAGCCGAAGACGTCGACTCCCTTCATCCGGAAATAGGCCTGCCTCGGGGAGGCCATCCGTTCGAAGGGGAGCATCGTCCCGCCTCCGGGGACGCAGATCATGTCGGACAGGCCGCCGTCGCTCTGCATGCAGGAGCGGAGGACCCCCCGGCCCGGGTTTTCTTCCGCCGTGAAGAGGATCGCCCCGGCACCGTCCCCGAAGAAGGGATAAGAGGAAAAATCCTTCGGGTTTGTGATTTTCGAATAGACCTCGGAACCGACGAGAAGGAGGTTTCCCGCCTGCCCGGAACGGAGGAAGGCGTCCGCCATGGCAATGCCGAAGGTGCTGCCGGAGCAGACGGAGTTGATGTCGAAGGCGAAGGCTTTCCTCGCCCCCAGGTCATGCTGGACCTTCGTCGCCGTGGCCGGCTGCATCCGGTCGGGGGAGGAGGTGGCCACCACCACGGCGTCCAGATCATCCGCCGTGAAGTCCGCACGGGAAAGGCAGATCCTGGCCGCCGCAAGTGCCAGATCGGAGGTGCACTCGCCGGGGGCGGCATGCCTCCGGGAGCGGACCCCGGTCTTCTGGAAAATCATCTCCCGGGCCTCCGGGGAGAACTGCTCCAGTTCCTCGTTGGCAACGGCCCGTTCCGGCACGTGGCTGCCGGTGGCGCGGATGACGGCGCTCTTCATGGTTCCCTTCCTCCGCCCGCGACAATAGGGAGTCGATATTACATGATTCCGGACGACGGGGGCAACGAAATTATCGCCGGCAGATGATCACCGGCCGGTGCCCCTCTCCGCAGCAGACAACCGAAACGGCACGCCTACGGGCCGGACCCGGCTGTTCCAGGCCTCCCGGGACCCGTTCGTTCCGATGAACCGGAAATAACCCCTGACAACCGGAGAGCGATCGGATACAGTGTCGCCTCTCCGGTCCACACCCACCGTTTGCATCCATGGGACCGGCATCAAGGATCGTCATGCTGCGCGCAAAAGACTACGTACTCCTCCTGGTTGTCTACACCTCCATCCTGGCGGCCGTCCTTTTTCCCGACCTCGGGGAGCCGTTCCGGCCCTATCCGCAGCACCTGCTGATGCTCGTTTTCTTCCTGAGCTTCCTCACGGTCCGGCTGGATGAAATCGGGGCTCTGCTCAAGCGGTCGCCCGGCGCGATCGTGATCTTCACACTCTTCAAACTGATTCTCCTGCCGGCGGCGGTCTACGGGCTTTTCCTCGTTTTGGCCCCGGCTTATGCCATGTCGGCGCTCCTCCTGGCGGCCGTCTCCACGGGGGTCACGGCCCCCTTCATCTCCGGCGTGGTCGGAGGGAACAGCGCCCTGGTGATGGTCATGGTCGTGACCACCTCTCCCCTGGTTCCCGTCACGCTCCCGCTCCTGATCGAGCTGTTCCTGGGGCAGGCGGTTGAGCTCTCCTTCGCAGGCATGATCCGGATGCTGGCCACGGTGATCTTCATCCCCATCATCGCCGTCGAGATCCTCCGGCGCTGGGCGCCCCGGACGCTGCCGCCGCTTCTGAAGCTGAACTATCCGCTGTCGCTTTTGCTGTTTGCCCTGATCAATCTCGGGGTCTTCTCGCAGTACGCGGAGTTCTTCCGCCGGGAGCCGGCCCTCCTGATCGAGGCTACCGTCGTGGCGACCGTCCTCTGCGCCCTTTTCATCGTTCCGGGGGGACTGCTTTTCAGGAAGGGACCCGTCGAGGACCGGCTTGCCGGGGCCGTGGCCGCCGGCAACATCAACAACGTCTTGGTCATCGTCTTCGCCTCCCGGTTCTTCGGCCCCCTGGAGCCCACGGTGGCGGCGATGTACCTGATCCCGTACTTCGCCGTCATCATCCCCCTGCGGCTCTACAGAACCCGCGGACGGTCGGGGCACTAAGGCCTTCCGGTCAGGAACGTCGACGGAATCAGGGTGCTCAGGGCGGGAATGAACGTGACCATGAGGAGCACCGCCACGGCGATCACGAAGGGGATCCAGATGGCCCGGCTCAGGCGCTCCAGGGAAAGGCCGGAGATGCTGCAGATGGAGAACAGGACGCCTCCGACGGGGGGCGTGATGAGGCCCAGGACGAGGTTGAAGCACACGATGACGCCGAAATGGACGGGATCAATCCCCATCCGCTCGGCCATGGGCGCCAGGACCGGCGTGACGATGGTCAGGGCCGGCGCCGTCTCCATGGGGATCCCGACGAGGAGCAGGAACAGGTTGACCAGGAGCAGGAAGACGACCGGCGACGTGCTCCACTCCGCGAGAAAGTCGACGGCCTTCAGAGGGACCTGCTCCACCGCCACCACCCAGGCAAAGGGCTCCGACAGCCCCAGGAGCAGCATCACCACCGCCGTCTCCAGCCCCGCCGCCAGGAGTACCGCCGGCAGGCGGCGGAGGCGGATCTTTCGGTAGAACAACACCCCCACCGCGAGTGCGTAAACCACCGCCACTCCCGCGGCCTCCGTGGGCGTGAAGACGCCGCCCAGGATGCCCCCCACGATAAGGACCGGCATGAGCAGCGCCGGCAGCGCCCGGACGGTTCCCTTCACGAGATCCGGGATCCGCGTCCTCTCCCCGAAGGGGTATCCCCTCCGGCGGGCCGTCAGGACCATGTAGACCATCAGGGCCGCCCCCAGGAGGATTCCCGGCAGGATCCCCGCCAGGAACAGGGACGCGATGGAGACGTTGGCGAGAACGCCATAGATGATGAAGGGGATGCTGGGCGGGATGACGGGTCCCATGCAGGAGGCCGTCGCCGTCACCGCGGCGGAGACGTCATCGTCGTAGCCTGCGCCGTGCATCGCCGGCAGCATGACGGCGCCGATGGCCACCGCCGTCGCCACGGCGGAGCCGGAGATGGCCGCGAAGATGGCGCTGGCCAGGATCGTCGCCAGGCCGAGGCCACCGCTTACATGGCCCATGGCCAGCCGGGCGAAGCGGACCAGATCCTCCGTGATGCCGCCCTCGTTCATCAGGTTCCCCGCCAGCATGAACAGGGGAATGGCCAGGAGCGGAAAGGACGACATGCCGGCGAAGGCGGTCTGGACGAGGAGTGTGAGGGAGAGACCTTCCTGAAAGAGCACGTAGCCCAGTGCGGACCCGCCGAGGGCAACGGCGATGGGAACGCCGAGGACGATCAGGAGAACGAAAAGGACCAGGAAGGCCGCCAGCACGGGTCAAGCCTCCCTGTCCGGACCCTGGAGGAAACGGATCGTTTCCTCCAGGGTGAAGAGGAACATCAGGGCGAACCCCATGGGCAGGGCCGCATAGGGAACGGCCATGGGAAGCTCCATGGCCGGCGACGTCTGCCTAACGTTGATCAGCGTCTGGTTCAGGCCGTATGCGGCCATGACCAGGAAGAACCCCAGGACCAGGACGTCCGCGCCGACGCGCACGGTCCGGGCGGCCCCGGGAGGCAGTTTTTCGTAGAGAACGGTGATGCCGATGCGGTAGCCCCGCCGGAGACCCGCGGCGCCGCCCATCATGGTGACCCAGACCAGGGCGAAGGTCGCGGCCTCGCCGGACCAGGCGGGCATCTCCCCCAGGACATAGCGGCCGAACACCTCGTAAGGAACGATGACGGCGATGACCGCCATGAAACCGACGAGGGCCGCCTCCGCAGCCCGGGCGAGCCAGCCGTTCAGCCTTGCCAGGGCAGACAACACGGAAAGCACCGCTCCCGCTATTTCACGGCCTGGATGGCGTCCACGCGGTCCTTGCCGAACTGGGGAATGAACTCCTCCAGGGCCGGCTTCATGGCCTTCAGCCAGGCCGCCTTGTCCACGTCCTTCGTGACCGCCATGCCCCGCTCGGCCAGCTCGGCGATCTGCTTCGCCTCGTTGTCGCGGCCCAGCTTGCGCTGGTACGCAGCCGTCTCCAGGGCCGCCTTCAAGAGCAGGTCCTGGTCCTCCTTCGAGAAGGCCTGCCATTTCTTCAGGCTGAAGATGATCATGGCCGGCGAGTAGACGTGCTGGCTCAGGGTCAGGTACTTCTGGACCTCGTTGAGCTTCACCGAATAAATGACCGCGATCGGGTTCTCCTGGCCGTCGATGGCCTTCTGCTGCAGCGCTCCGTAGACCTCGCCCCAGGCCATGGGGACGGCATTGACACCGACGGCCTTCCAGGCGGCGATGTGGATCTTGTTCTCCTGGGTCCGGATCTTCAGCCCTTTCGCGTCGGCCGGCGCCTTGACGGCCCGCTTCGAGTTCGTCAGGTTCCGGAAGCCGTTCTCCCAGAAGGCCAGGCCCTTCATGCCGGACTTCTCGACCTCGTCCATGAGCTGGCGCCCGATGGGCCCGTCGAGGACCTTGTCCACATGGGCATAGTCACGGAACAGGAACGGCAGGTCCAGAATCCCCATGGCGGCGCTGAATCCGCTCAGTGGGGCCGTGGAGCCGACATAGGCGTCGATGGTTCCCTGCTGGATCGCCTCCAGCAGTTCCCGCTCGCCCTTGCCGAGCTGCCCCTCGGGATAGATCTTGATGTCGATGCGCCCGTTCGAGCGCTGCTTGACCAGTTCGACGAACTTCGCCGCCCCCTGATTGTAGGTATGGCTCGTGGGGGTCATGGAGGCCAGCTTCAGCTCCATCTTTGCTTCCCCTTTGCCGGTTGCCGCGGGTTTGTCACCCCCTCCGCACCCCGCCAGGAACGCGACCATGGCAAGGGACAACAGGATCAACGCCGTTCGTTTCATGGTATCCGAGTCCTCCTCTCGATTTGCTGGGTAGAAAACTCCCGGCCCAACCGGGCCACCCTCCTTAAGGTCAGCAAGGGAAGCCGACTGGCTCTGCGTACAGGAACGGCGGGGGAAATTCAAGGACGATGATGCCGGGGAACGGATTCCGGAAGTTGGTGATGTCGCGTAGCACGGGATAAGGGCGACGCCGCAGACGCCCTTTCAACAGCCTTTCAGCAATCCCTGCCAGGTGGATCGCTCCAGGAAGGAGCCTTTCACGTTCCCTTCCATCTCCACGAAGAGGGCCTTCGGGACGGCGAAAGTCAACAGGTCTCCCCCGAGCTGGCGGCGGAGGTAGAGGCGGGCGGAGAGGTCCGTGAGCCCGACGACGGCCCGGGGACGGGGGGACTCGGCCTCCCGGTAGGGATAGATGCCGATGGTCTGGCAGCCGGCGGCGTAAGGGATGAAAACGTTTTCATTGTCCCCCCGGCCGTAGTTGGCCAGGACGACGAGCGCGGAGAGCCGGTCCGGATCGGCGAAGAAGATGACGGTCCGGAGGTTGTCCCGTTCGGGGTCCACATCTGCCAGGGGTTTGAACACGACGTACCGGGCCGGGATGTCCCGCATGGGCAGGCCGGCCAGGAAGCGCCGTACCAGGGTGGGATCCTTGATGTAACGCTCGCCGTGAAGGAAGTGGTCGAACGCCTCGTCACGAAGAAACGGGCGAACCTGCTCGGCCATTTCCTTTCCCCCTTCCCGTTCGGCGTTCCCCGTGGAGAGGAAGTGGCAGAATCCTTCCTCGCCATCAGGAAAGTTCCGGTACTGGTTGCCGAATCCGAGGCCTACTCCTCCGCCTACACATCCGAACGTCGTGACGTCGCAGGCCGCCGTCTTGCCTTTGGTCGCGGCCGCCACGAGCCACATGACGCAGCCCCATTTCCCCGCCTGAAACATCATGGCGCGGTCCGGCTTCTCGTCGGTCCACAGGAGACCCACGGGGGGTATCTTCAGGCGGACGGCTTCGGCGATCCTGCTTTCCATGACAATCTCTCCGATCTCAGGCCAGTCCGGAAAGGGACCGGCGTTTCCATATTCATGATCAACAGGACGCCCGGATCAGCGGCGCTTCTTCCAGCGGAGCTGAAACTCCACCTCTTCCACGCCCCCCTCCCGCTCGTGCTCGATGCTGATCTCGGCGGAGGCGGGAATGGTCAGTTTCTCCCCGGCCACCTGGATCCGGAAAGGACGTCCCGCCTCGACGTCGTCGGCCAGGCGCCGGAGCTTCCGCACAAAGGCCGCTCTGGTCACCGTCTTTTCCACATCCCGTTCCGCTGCCTTCTTTTTCATGGTCGCCTCCTGATGGGCATGATCCTGATGGCGGTCAGGGTACGGAAAACCGGCCGCCTTGTCAAAAGAAAGCGCTTCATTCAACCGTTCCGACTATCCCTTCATGACCTCCAGGAAGCGCTGCAGCTTCCCTTTTTCCTGGAGGACCCTGGCACCCATTTCCTGCACGTCGGCACAGACGACAGGGGGATTCTCCCTCCGCACCAGGGCGATGGCCTCCGCCGGGCAGCCCGTAACGCAGAGGCCGCAGCCGATGCAGGCCTCTACGGCAACCACGGCCACGTCCTCAACCATCGTGACGGCGCCCACGGGGCACCGTTCATCGGCGCAGATTCCGCAGCCCGTGCATGCATCAGCGTCCACACGGGCAAG
>CAZXMK010000180.1:4717-6448 GCA_964641935.1 uncultured Syntrophaceae bacterium | reverse complement strand
GACGGACCGCTACGTCGTCAACGCCTCCGGGACGGGCGACTACATCGTCAACGTCACCGACACCGGGGATCCGGACGACGGGGCGGATACGCTGACCATCAACGGCACGGCCGACGACGACGACTTCCTCCTCCGGAAGAGCTTCGTGGCGGTTCTCCACGGGTCCTACGCCGGCGGGTACTCCGCCGATGTCGAGCGCGTCAACTACGACACGAGCATCAACGGCCGGCTGATCGTCGCCGGCGGCATCGGCGCGGATTCGTTCTTCACCGACGACAACTCCTCCATCACCACTCTGGATGGCGGCGCCGGGGCCGACTATTTCCAGATCGGCCAGCTCTTCGGCTCCCTGCGCGACGTGGGCGCCAACATCGCCGTCGGCGACGTCTTCGAGACCATCGAGACGACCATGGGCTTCCTCAGCCGCGGGATCAGCTACGCGACGACCGTCTATGGCGGAACCGGCAACGACACGTTCTCGGTCTACAACAACATCGCCAAGCTCCGCCTCGAGGGCGGAGACGGGAACGACGAGTTCGTGGTCCGGGCCTTCATCATGCTGAATTCCTTTGACCCGGAGCAGCAGCTCACAGAGGTCGACGGCGGCATCGGAGACGACTACATCCAGTACAGCATCAAGTCCCCCATCAGCATCAACGGCGGTGCCGGCTACGACCGCGTCGTGGCCCTGGGCACCGAGGCAAATGACGTTTTCGTCGTCACCTCCTACGGAATCTTCGGCGCCGGGATCAACATCACCCTGGATGGCGTGGAGGAGGCCCTCGAGGTGGACGGGCTGGAGGGCGACGACACGATCTTCGTCCTCAGCACCTCGGCCAGCATGGTGACGACGATCATCGGCGGCCTCGGAAACGACACGGTCAACGTGGCGGGCGACGTGACGGGGACGGTCATCAGCGCCGAGCTGGAGGGGAGAAGCGGCGTCATCAACCACAGCGTCACGAGCGACGACCCCGCCTACGACGGACTCCTCGTGGACGGCATCGCCCTCAACGTGGCTGACGCCGCAACGGGCGCGGTCGTCATCACGGAGAGTGCCGGCGGTACCATGGTGGAAGAGGACGTGGCGGGCTCCGTGGACACCTACGCGGTATCCCTGGCGACGGCGTCCCTGGCCGCCGTCGCTCCGGGCGACGTGGCCTACATCACCGTCTCCGCGGCCAAGTCGGAGTCGGAAGAGGGCACCCTCGGAGCGGACACGGTCCTCCTCTCCACCGACGGCATCAACTTCTACGACGCAATCGTCCTCACCTTCGACAGCGCGAACTGGACGGACAGCCAGACGATATGGGTGAAGGCGGGCTCCGACGCCGTCTCCGAGGGCGAGCGGAACGTCACCGTGAGTCACAGCGTCATGAGCAGCCGCGCCGACCTGGACAAGGCCAGGATCAACGACGTGATGGTGAAGGTCCAGGACGACGACAAGGCGGGTCTCATCATCGTGGAGAGCGGGAACGACACGCAGGCCCTGGAGGGAGCCACCGACACCTTCACCGTGCGGCTGACCCACGCGGTCGCCGCCGGCGAGACGGTCACGGTCGACCTGGCATACAATGCCGGGCAGCTCTCCCTCGACACGGCGACGCTCATCTTTGACAGCACGAACTGGAGCGTCGCTCAGACGGTCACCGTCACGGCCGTGGACGACGGCACGGCGGAAAACACGCAGACCTCGGTGATCACCGCCACGGTGACGAGCACCGACGCGGG
>CAZXMK010000180.1:0-4617 GCA_964641935.1 uncultured Syntrophaceae bacterium | reverse complement strand
CCCACGGAAAACAACTTCGAGAAGTCCTTCCCGCTGATGTCCCACACCCTGAACCGGATCCAGGGGCCCCTCGTCATCGAGGGCGGCGTCGGACCGGAGGACCGCTCCGTGAAGCCGGGCGTGACCCTCCCCGGGGAGCTGAACCCGGACCTCCCGGAGGTCGTCATCAACGTCGACGAGTCGACCATGACAGACACGCTGAACGTGTACAGCGACTCCAGCGTCTCCGACGACACGGGGGTGATGTCGACGCTCCTGCTGCACACCGATTACAGCGTCAAGGCCGACGGTACCGTCTCGGCGACCCTGATCAGCGGCCTGGGCATGGGGACGGACCTCGTCGTCAACAAGGGCACGGAGGCGGCGCCCGACCTGTTCACCTACAAGGGGGGCATCGCCTATACGAACCTGGAAGTTGCCGAGGTGCTCCTCGGGACGGGGAACGACACCTTCACGGTAACGGGCACGCGGGCCGGGACGGCCACGGCCGTCCACGGCGGAGGCGGTGCCGACACGCTGATCGTCACGGGCGGCGGCGGATCGGCCTCGCCCCTGGTCCTGTACGGCGACACCTCCGAGGACGGCAGCCACTACACTTCGACGGGCGGCACCCCCTCCAGCTCCGGCATCCACTTCGATACCCCCGGGGCCGACACAATCGACGCGTCCGCCTCGAGCGCCGGCGTCTTGATCTACGGCGGTCCCGGCGACGACCTGATCACCGGCAGCCAGGGGAACGACCAGATCGCCGGCGGCCTGGGCGACGACACGATCGACGGGCAGGCCGGGAACGACATCATCTACGGCGATTCCGGGTTCAATACCACGCTGTCGAGTCGCACCCTCACGGTGCCGACGACGGAAGTCCCGGGGACCGACACGATCGAGGGCGGCGCCGGCAACGACATCATCTTCGGCGACCACGGGATCGTCACCCAGGCGGCCTCCGGGCTCCTGGGCACAGGCGGCGTCAACCGGATCGAGACGACGAACGAGGCGGCCGGCCTGGGCGACACGATCGAGGGCGGCGCCGGCGACGACCGCATCTTCGGCGGCCTCGGAGCCGACATGATCGAGGGGAACGCCGACAACGACACGATCTTCGGCGACCACGGGGTCATGGACTTTGTCTCCCGCGATGGGAACAACGCCACCGTCGACCTGGCCTACACGCGGAACACGGCGTCCGGCAGCATCGACACGATTTACGGAAACGCCGGCGACGACACGATCTTCGGCGGCGTCGGGGCCGACCTGCTCTACGGCGGCAACGGCTCCGGCGGCGCCCCCGTCGTCGGGAGCGACCGGGACACCGTCATCGGCGACTTCGGCCGGATCACCTTCGCCGCCGGCATCGTCTCCACCACGGAGACCATCGATCCCGGCCAGGGGGCGAACGACACGATTGAAGGGAATGAAGACGACGACATCCTCATGGGCGGCTTCGGGTCCGACCGGATCGACGCGGGCGTCGGGAACGACATCGTCTTCGGGGACAACGCCCGGGTCGATCACGGCGCCGGCGGCGCCCCGAGGATCCTCCAGACGACCGACACGGCGGCCGCTCCCGGGTATGGCGGAAACGACGTCATCACGGGGGGTGACGGGAACAAGGCGATCCTGGGCGGCATGGGTTCCGACCGGATCACCGCCGGTTTGGGCCGGAGCATCATCTTCGGCGACAACGGCAGAATCCTTTACGCCGGTGCAGCGGGCAATCTCAAGCCGGTTCTCGCCGTCTCCACGGAACCCGGAAGCGGCGGCGACGACATCATCATCGCCGGGAACGGCAACAAGCACGTGATCGGAGGCTACGGCGCCGATACGGTAACGACCGCCGCCGGCGACGACATCCTCATCGGCGACAACGGCGAGATCCAGTACGAGAGCGGCATTCCATCCATCGTCCGGTCCATAAACCCCACCGACGGCGGCAACGACCTCCTGAGAAGCGGCAGCGGCGTCGACATCCTCATCGGCGGCACCGCCAATGACGAGGCATACGGTGGCGAAGATAACGACGTGCTGATCGGCGACGGCGGGCAGGTCACCCTGACCTCCGGCGAATGGCTCTACGTCGAGACGATCGACCACCACTCGGGCGGCGGCGACGACTACCTCGACAGCGGTTCCGGCGAAGACATCATGTTAGGCGGCGAGATCAGCAACACCTTTGTCGGCACCCTGGGCCAGGATGTCATGGTCGGCACCTACGGACGGGTCACCATCACGGCCGGCAAGGTGCAGTCTTTGGTTCGCCTCGACAGCATCGACCTGATCACGAACACCATGACCTCCCTGGAGGACGGCACGAACGCGGAGTCCCAGCCGCTCTGGACCAGCGGAGCCGGTACGGGCGGACAGGCCGGGACCGGCGGGACAGAGGGCGGAGGGGCGACGGGAGGGACCGGAGGCGCGGGATTCGGCTCCTACTTCTCGACCGGATCGACCCTGCCGGGCGTCTGGGTGGCGACGAGCTATGGAACGGAGCTCATGAGGCTGGGCGACGCGGATCTATCCCAGGAAGACGACGGGCACAGCGACAGCCAGGCGGGCTCCCAGGGCGGATCATCCGGAGAATCCGGCTCCGGGCAGGGGGCGAACGCCCAGGGCTCTGATGCGGGCTCGGGACAGGAGTCCACCGGCCAGGAGGGCGAGGGCGGCCAGACCTCCGGAGAAGGCTCCTCGGGCGAGGCGGGTTCCGGGCAGCAGGCGGGCGACGGCGCCACCGGCGAGCAGGGGGTGCAGGGCCGGGGCGGCGAAGGCGGCGGCCCGCAGGCCGGGGCCGGCGACGATGGTTCGGCCGTCCTGGGCGAAGACGGGACGGATATCGCACGCACGGTGGACATGGGGGCCGGGGCGGCGATGGCAGGCTTCCTGGGCTGGAAGGTCATCAGCGGCGGGGACCTCGGAAAGGGCGGCCTGATCGACCGCCAGTCCTTCAAGGAACTCAAAGAACGGCAGGAAAAGAAGCGCTTCAAGTCCTGGCGGAACGCCGGGTCCTGGAAATGACGGCCGGCACCTGCGGTCCCAAGCCCCGCCCGCAAGGCGGGGCTTGTTTTTCGAGGCGGAAGGCAGCCCGGGGCGCTGGACAGGGATAATCGGATGGCGAACCTGAAGGCGGAACTCGTCCACATTTATATTTCTCCGGCGGGAGAGTTCCATTTCCTCGTGCGGGGAAAGCCTCCGGAAGCGGCCGCGAGCGGGGGGATGGCCCTTCCGGTCGACAGGAGGATCATCCTTCCTCCCGCCGCCGCAAAACGGCTGGCCCTTGTCCTGGAGGCGGCGGTGGAGGACTACGAGGCGGAATTCGGACCGGCGCCGGAGCCTGGAGAGGTCCGCTCTCCGGCAATGGAGCGGCGGCGGATCATCGACTCTGTTCAGGGGGAAAAGGCCCGCCTGCTCATCGACCGGATCGACGGGCTCGGCGTCCACTACGGGTTCGAGCAGTCCTTCAAGATGCTGCCGGGGACGCTCCTGGGCAACCGCTTCCTCGCCGGTTTCCACAGGGAGGCGGCCGGAGAAGGCCTCGAAGGGAAGCTGGACGGCCTCTGCCGGGCCGTCGGCATGCCCGAGTCCCAGCGGCAGGAATTCCTCCGGGGGCTTCCCGAGGCGAACATCGTGCTGTTCGGCTTCGAAGAGGGCGAAGGCTCTTCCCTCTACAAGGCCTACCTGGAGTATGGAGCGGCGTTCCGGCGCGTGATCCGGGATTCCCCGGACGACCCGGGCTCTTTCGTGATCCACCGGGGCTTCAAGTGGGACGCCGGCGACAGTGCCCGGCACACGACGGCCCGCTACGTGTGCCATCCCTCCTGGTCCGTGGAGCGGATTCTCCGGCGGCTGTCCGAATCCTTCTACGGAGGAGGCCGGAGTCCCGTGTTCGGGATTGTGAAGGGGATCGTGGAGACGGCCGCCGGGAGGATGCGTCCCGAAGAGCATCTCTACGTGGAGGTGGAGGAGGAGGGGAACCCCCGGGTATCCTTCGATCTCAACCTGTACCGGGCCAACCTGCTCCTGGGAGAGCTGTACCCGTTCCTGATCGCGATGTGCCGGCATCTGTCGATCGACGAGGAGACGTTCCTCCGTGCCTACGAGCCGGCGAAGAAGCTGATCTTCGGGCATGTTTCCGGCGGGACCGACCGCCGGGGACGGGATTTCCTGACCGTCTACTTCGGCGTGAAGGGAAGCTCCCGTCGCGGACCCGGCGGGCCCTGAGGGGACATTCGCGGAGAAACCCGGGACATTCCGGATTTCCCGCGGGGAGGACGGAGAGGATCGTGGAGCGCAAGGTTCCGGCCGGACGCGTCGACCTGACAAAGTACATCGTCGTATCCGTCTGGTTCGGCTGCAACAACGCCTGCAGCATCTGCATGCTCTCGGACATCCGGGGGACGCTGCCTCCCATCGGCTTCGACCGGTACCGGGAGATCGTCCGCGACGTCGTCCGGGAAGAGCGCTTCGAGAACCTGATCCTCTCCGGCGCGGAAGCCACGACCTTTGAAGAACTGGAACGGTACGTCCGCTTCGCCGCGTCCTTCGACCGGTTCCGGAGGATCCAGGTCCAGACCAATGGCCGGCGCTTGAGCGATCCGTGCTACCTGGACCGCCTCGTTGCCT
>CAZXMK010000179.1:0-6457 GCA_964641935.1 uncultured Syntrophaceae bacterium | reverse complement strand
CGGGTCACCCACCCCGTCGTCATCGCCGGCAGGGATCCCGGAGAGCCCACCGTCCCCAGGTACAGGTGCACGAAGAAGAACGCGAAGATCGTCACGAACCCCAGGGCGTGCAGCACGAACATCCACCGCACCAGCCAGGACGGAAAGCTCAGCGGAAACCACATGATCAGCCCCGTCACGAACATCAGGACCCCGCATCCCGCCACCGCCAGGAAAAACGCCTTCTGGCCCGGATTGTACTTTCCCACCTCCGGAACCTTGTCCACGTGCCACAGGTAGCCCCCGCCGCACATCATCCAGTCCAGGTCCTCCGGCATCGAGAACACCCCCGCCTCCTTCCACCACATCCCGATGGCGAAGACCAGCGACGCCCCGAACCACAGGCCCGTGAAGTTGTGAATGTACTTCAGAGACCGGAGACCTCCGAAGATGTCCCCGATCCAGTTGAGGGAATGGAACATCATCCCCAGTCCCGAAATGCACAGGAG
The DNA here is from genome assembly GCA_964641935.1 of uncultured Syntrophaceae bacterium. GTDB lineage: Bacteria > Desulfobacterota > Syntrophia > Syntrophales > PHBD01 > PHBD01. The sequence continues at coordinate 5,969 of CAZXMK010000179.1, read as the reverse complement.
CAGGCACGAAATGGCCAGGCTCCAGTGGACGATTCTCTCAAAGGCGTCCGTCGCCTGAATCATTCCCTTTTTCATGACTCGCCTCCTCCCTTCTGGTTCTGATCCTCATCGGGCGACTTCGGCCCGTGGATGAGGTAGTGCAGGAACGACCCGGCAATCACGCCGCCCGCCGCCAGCAGACTCAGCGGCTTCAGGAAGTCTTTCCACACGATGATCGAGGCCGGAACCGTCGGTTTCTCCGGCAGCTTGTCGTAGACGGCGGGCTTGTGCTCCAGGACGTAGATCACGTGGGTCCCGTCGACGAACTTGTCGCCGTAGACGTTGGCATCCCCGCCCAGCTCCGCAGCCCGCTTGTAGGCTGCCTTGATCATGGCGTTCTTGTCGCCGATCTGGAGCGCCCCCGTCGGGCAGGACAGGACGCAGGATGGCTTCTGGTCTGCCAGGAGTCGGGTATAGCAGAGATCGCACTTGGTGATGCGGTCCGTCGCCGGATTCCACCGCGGGATGTCGAATGGGCAGGCGGCGATGCACTCCTTGCAGCCGATGCACTTCTCTGCGTTGACACCCACCGTGCCGTATTCCGTATGAAACAGGGCGCCGCTGGGGCATACCTTCACGCAGGCCGCGTCGGTGCAGTGCATGCAGCCGTCCTTCCGGAACAGCCACTGGAAGTTACCCTTGCCGTCCTCGTACTCCTGGAACCGGATCAGAGTCCAGGTGTTCCACTGGAGATCGGGAGGATTCTGGTAGCTGCCCCGGTTTTTCGTGCGGAAAGCCGGCATTTCGTTCCACTGCTTGCAGGCCACCTGGCAGCCGCGACAGGCCGTGCATCGACTGGTATCGATCATTTTGACGATTTCAATCCCTTTCATGGCCTATCTCCTTATATCTTCGCGACGTTGACCATGAACGCCTTGTACTCGGGGCAGAAGGTGTTCGCGTCACCGACGGTGGGGGTCAGGAAGTTCGTGCTGTCTCCGCCGTCCTTGGGGAACAGCCAACCGTAGTTGAAGGGCATGCCCACCTGGTGGACCTCCTTCCCTTCGACCTGGAACGGACGGAAGCGCTTGGTCACCATGGCCACACACTCCACCTGGCCGCGGACCGACGATACCCGGACCCGCTCTCCGTTCCGGATACCTTTCTGCTTGGCCAGCTTGTCGCCGATCTCGACGTAGAGCTCCGGCTGCATCTCCAGGAGCCAGAGCTGCCAGCGTGTCAGGGCGCCGGAGCACCAGTGCTCCGTGCAGGAGTAGGTGGTGCAGACATAGGGGAATTTCTCGTCCGCATTGGCGACCTTGTCCAAGTCGCTCTTGAAGATCTGGATGGCCGGGTTGATCAACTGGCCCGACAGGGGGTTCTTCGTGAGCGGTCCTTCCAGGGGCTCGTAATGCTCGGGGAAGGGACCCTCGGCCATGCCGGGTCCGAAAAGGGCACCCAGGCCGTCCTGCTTCATGATGAAGGGGTACTTTCCCTTCTCCTTGTTTGCCATGGGCGGCCAGGGACCGTCCGGGACGTCACCGACCCACTTCTCCCCCGTCCAGGCAAGGATCTTGCGCTTGGGGTTGTAGGGAGTTCCGTTGACGTCGCAGGAGGCGCGGTTGTAGAGAACACGCCGGTTGACGGGCCAGGCAAATGACCAGTTCGGGTAGAGGCCGAGACCCGTCGGATCGTCCTTGCCCCGCTTGGCCATCTTGTTCTCGCCGTCGGCACTGAAGCTTCCGGCCATGATCCAGTTGCCGCCGGAGGTCGATCCGTCGGCCTTGAGCATCCCGAAGGTCGGGACCAGTTGGCCCTTCTTGAAGACGGTGCTGGTCTTCTTTTCCTTGTCCTCGATGACGGTATCCTTCAGGAAATAGCCGTTGATCTGCTTCGAGATCTTCAGGGCGTCGTAACGTCCCTTCCGGTCCGTGTAGTCCCACTTGAGACCCAGGATCGGCTCGGTGAACTTGCCGCCCTCCTTCTTATAGAGGGCCCGGATCGTGTCCATCATCTTGATCCAGATCTCACCGACGGGGATGGCGTCTTCCGGCGGCTCTGCAGCCTTGTACTTCCACTGGACCCAGCGACCGCTGTTGCTCTGGCTTCCTTCCTTCTCCATCGTGGCGGAGGCGGGGAGGAGGAAGCACTCCGTCTTGACCTTCTTCGGATCGACGCCGGGGCCCTTCCAGAAGGAGCAGGTCTCGTTGTCGAAGATGTTGGCACTCACCAGCCAGTCAAGATTTTCCAGGGCCTTGCGGACCTTGGCCGTGTTGGGGGAACTGACCGCCGGGTCCGTCCCGACGGAGAAGAGACCCTTCACCTTCCCCTCGTACATCTTGTCGAAGAGGTGCATGAGGGAATAGGCATGACCGTCGTCGAGCTTCGGCAGCCAGGAGTAGCAGAACTCGTTTTCCTTCGTTGCCCTCTCGTCATAGTAGGATTTGAGCAGGCTGACGAAGAAGTTCGGATAATTCTGGTAGTAATTGGCCGACTGGGGATCCTTGGATTCCGGCGTGCACTTATGAAGATATTTCTCCAGGGTGTCGAGTGAGGCCACGGGCATCTTCAGGTACCCCGGAAGGTTGCCGTAGAGGATGCAGTGGTCCGTGGATCCCTGGACGTTGGGCTCCCCCCGGAGTGCGTTGATGCCGCCGCCGGCGATGCCCATGTTGCCCAGAAGGAGCTGGATGATGGACATGGTCCGGATGATCTGGCTCCCCGTCGTGTGGTGGGTCCAGCCCAGGGCGTAGCATTCCGTCCCGGCCTTGTCCTTCACACCGGTGGCGCTGTACTCCTCGTACACCTTGAGCAGGTTCTCCTTGGTCACGCCCGTGATGCTGGATACCTTGTCGAGGGTGTAGCGGGAATAGTGCTTTTTCAGGAGCTGATAGACGCAGCGGGGATTCTGGAGGGTCATGTCCCGCATCGGGACGCCCCGGCCGTCCTTGTCGAAGACCCATGTATCCTTGTTGTATTTCCGCTTTCCCGCGTCATAGCCGGCGAACAGGCCGTCCTTGAAATTGAAATCGGCGCTGACGATGAAGGACGCGTTGGTATAGTTGGCGACGTACTCCTTGAAATCCTTGTTGTTGCTCAGGATGTAGTGGATCATCCCCCCCAGGAAGGCGATGTCTGTGCCGGACCGCAGCGGCACGTGGTAGTCGCAGCGGGCGGACGTCCTGGTGTAGCGGGGATCGACGTGGATGATCCGGGCCCCGTTCTGTTCCTTGGCCCGCAGGATCCACTTGAAAGCGATGGGGTGGTGCTCGGCGGCGTTGCTCCCCATGATGAGGATGACGTCGCTGTTCTTCAGGTCGATATAGTGGTTCGTCATGGAACCACGGCCGAACGACTCTCCCAGAGCCGCAACGGATGGACTGTGTCAGACCCGGGCCTGGTGGTCGATGTACACCAGGCCTAATGCCCTTGCCGCCACGCTCATGAGCCAGCACTCCTCGTTGTCCACGTTGGAGCTTCCGAGGTGGCCGATGGTCTCGCAGCGGTTGACGACTTCCCCCTTGGCGTTTTTCAGGACGAAATCCTTGTCCCGCGCGTCCTTCACCAGGCGGGCGATCCTTTCCATCGCCCAGTCCCAGTCCTTGTCTTCCCACTTGTCGCTGTACGGGGCCCGGTACTGGACCTTGCGGAGGCGGTACTTGTTCGCTTCCGTAAGGTCGAAGAATCCCGCCCCCTTGGCGCAGAGGGAACCTTCGTTGATGGGGTGTTCCGGATCTCCCTCGATGTTGAAGATCTTTCCGGTCTTCCGGTCGACGCTGCAGATGAGGCCGCAGCCGACGGAGCAGTAGCAGCATGTCGTGATGACCTGCTTCGCCGTCCGGACGCGGTTCATCTTGTTCAGCTCGTCCGCATACGCCTTCGCCGGGGCCAGGTCGAGGCCCAGGGACGACAGGGCGATCCCCGAGCCGACGGCTCCCGAAAGGGTAAGGAACCTTCTGCGAGTAATGTTCATAATGCCTCCCGTGCCTGTGTCATGATTGGCATAAGCCAGCACTGGCACAGGTAGGGGATTCCGCTCGTTTTGTCAATCTGTTACATAAAACATAGATGGGAGTGCGAGGAAGGATCCAGGTAGGTGGACAACGGCGTTTCCCGGCCCGGTCCCGAGGGGGATCATTCGATGCGGAGCCATCCCGATGGGTCGAGAGGCTGGTAACCCTTCTGCTGCATGATCAGGTCCAGGTGGATCAGGCTCAGGGCCGCCACGTCCATGTCGGGCTCGCTCACGTCGCTGATGCGGTACAGCGTCACCAGGTACCGCTTGCACTCCTCGCAGGTGAAGGCGGACTCGACTGTCTTTCCTTCCAGGAAGAAATAATTCATCTCCTGGGGAGATTCGTGTTCGCAATAGGGGCAGCGGACCCGGTTGAATCGCCAGTCCCACCCGCAATGGAGGCAGTGGAGCCAGCGCTGGGTGATCTTGTCGTGGACGCGGGCGATGCCGGCGAAGGATCCGCAGAAGGGGCAGTATCCCTTGTCCCATTCGGCGTCCCGGAGGATCGGGGCGGCCTCCGCCGAGCGCAGCTCCAGGACGGTCCGCGCGGCGGCAGCCAGCAGCAGCCGGCTCACGGCGGCGGGGATGTCGCGGACGCCGTCCCACGAGTCGGGCAGCGCTCCGTCCGCCGGGGGAAAGGAACGGAAGAAGTCAAAATACGGCAGGGTTCCCGCCTTGACGCAGGTATGCCAGGCATCCAGGCCTTCTTGAAGCTTCGGGAATCCCTGACGGGCGATGTCGATCAGGGGAAGAAAAACTTCCTGCCAGGGATCTTCCGGGAAGAACAGCGGGATCTGACGGATCACGGGAACGCCGGCCTTCAGCTTGTCCCGGTCGATGGCGGCTGGATCGATCCGTCTCCAGTCCAGGCTTCCGAGGAGTCGCCGCTGCTCGATCATCATGGGTCCGAACGCCTCCAGGATCCCCCGGCTGTGGGGATTCTTCTCCTCTGCCTCCCGGAGGTTCGTTTCCAGTTTTTTCAGCGCTGCGTCCCGATCGTCCATCCTGCACCGTCCTTTCAGGAAGCCTCGACAGCCTGCCTCCCGGGGAAATTCGTGAGCGGCAGAGGAGTTATGCCGAAAACGGCACAATGTCAAGGCCCGATTATCTCTGCGGTTTCATGCTATGTCAAAAATGACATAAGTATACGATATTACTGATAAAAATATTGACACCAAAGAGGAGAAAATATATAGGGGATCGGCAATTCCAGACCCTCAGGCCATCCATGGACAGCGCTCTGTTCATCCCATTTTTCCAAGTGCGAGATTCCGTGGATGAGGGAATGTCTGCCCAGTTGCTATTGCTTTCTCGCTTCCCGGGGAGGGGACGGGACAGCTGATGGATAGAATCCGCAATCATAGAGAAAGGAGCGCTTTATGGAAGTCACCAGAAGAGGTTTCTTGAAGCTCTCCAGCGCCGTGGCGGCCGCGGGCGGACTTGGGTTGAGTCTCAAGCCCGTATCGGCCTATGCCCAGCCGCTGAAGATCCAGTACGCCAAAGAAACCACCACCATCTGCCCATACTGCTCGGTGGGCTGCAGCATCATCGTCTCCGTCCGCAGGGGCGTGGTGGTCAACACGGAGGGCGATCCCGACAGCCCGATCAACCGCGGGTCCCTGTGCAGCAAGGGCGGATCCATCTACCAGATGTCCGTCAACGAGAACCGTCTCGGCAAGCCGCTCTACCGCGCTCCTTTTGCGACGGAGTGGAAAGAGGTGGACTGGGAGTGGGCCCTCGAGAAGATCGCCCACAACGTCAAGGAGAGCAGGGACAAGAGTTTCAAGGCCAAAAACGACAAGGGCGAAACGGTAAACCGCACGGAAGGGATCGCTTCCGTCGGCAGTGCCGCCATGGACCTGGAAGAGTGCTTCACGTACCAAAAATTCCTGAGGGGGTTGGGTCTGGTGTACATCGAACACCAGGCCCGGATCTGACACAGCCCGACTGTACCGGCTCTGGCAGAGTCGTTCGG
>CAZXMK010000178.1:2487-6464 GCA_964641935.1 uncultured Syntrophaceae bacterium | reverse complement strand
CTGGCGAAGCATCCCGACGTCCTGATGAGCGCCGTCGTCGGGAGGCCCGATCCCGTCATGGGCGAGGTGGGCCGCGCCTACATCATGCCGAAGCCGGGGACGAACCCGACGGCCGAGGGCATCCGGGAGTTCCTCAAGGACAGGCTGGCGAACTACAAGATCCCCGAGGACGTCATCTTCCGGGCCCAACTTCCCCTGACGCTCCTGGGCAAGGTGAAGAAGCTCGACCTCTATGAAGAAATGAAGAAGGAGTTTGAAAAGCCGGCCTGATCCACAAACGAGATTTTTGCGCCATTCTCCTTGGATGAAAGGGAGGGAGGGACCGGTCTCCACCCCTCCGGAGCCGCCTTCCGCCCTTCATCCGCAGGGGGGCGCCCGAAACAGCCCGTTCCGCCCGAGCGGACGGGAACGGAAAACCCAAGAAAGGAGTCATCATCATGGAAGTAAAAAAATTCACCGTTCTGGGAGCCGGAACCATGGGCCACGGCATTGCCCAGGCCGCCGTCCAGGCGGGTTTTGACGCAGTCCTCTACGACGTCAGCACGGAGTTCGTCGAGAAGGGAGCCGCCCGGATCCAGAAGAGCCTCGCCAAGCGGGTCGCAAAAGGAAAACTGGCGCAGGACCAGATGGACGCCATCCTGGGCCGCCTGAAAACCTCGACGGATCTTGCGGAAGCCGTGAAGGACGCCGATTTCGTTGTCGAGGCGGTCCCCGAGAACCTGGACCTGAAGAAGAAGATCTTCGCGGAGCTGGACAAGCTCTGCAAGCCCGAAACGATCCTGGCCACAAACACCTCCGTCCTGTCGGTCACGGCCGTCGCGGGGGCGACCAACCGGAAGGACCAGGTCGTGGGAACCCACTTCTTCAATCCCGCCGCGGTGATGAAGCTCGTCGAGATCATCTGCCCCGTCGGCGTGGCGGACAAGACCGTGGAGATCGCCATGGATACGATGAAGCGCCTGGGAAAGACCCCGATCAAGGTCAAGGACACGCCCGGGTTCATCGTGAACCGCCTGCTGGGCCCCCTCTACATGACGGCCGCCCAGATGGTCCTCGAGGGGACTGCCACGGCGGAGGACATCGACACGGCCATGAAGCTGGGTGCGGGACACCCCATGGGGCCCTGCGAGCTGGCGGACTTCGGAGGCTTCGACGTCATCCAGATGGCCCAGGATTCGGTCTTCGAGTACACCCATTCCGAGGCGGACAAGCTGAACATCCTGTACCGCAAGATGATCGAGGCGGGCCGCCTGGGATTCAAGAACGGCAAGGGCTTCTATGACTACCTGCCGGACGGGACGAAGAAACCCTTCAAGGTTTTCTGAACCGGATCCGTCCAGTCCCGCGGGCAAGACGGACGCTTCCCCCGGACCGGCGGCGAAACGGATGAAGAAGAAAATTCAGATACGGAAAGAAAGGATCATCCTATGGAGTACAAAGACATCATTGTAACGAAGGACGGGGCCGTGGCGACGATCGCCATCAACCGGCCGGAAGTGCTCAACGCCATCCGCTACGAGACCATGCTTGAGATCCAGAACGCCCTGGACGGCATCGCCGGCGACGACACGATCCGCGTGGTGATCCTCACCGGCTCGGGCGACAAGGCCTTCGTGGCGGGAGGGGACATCTCCGTCATGGCCAAGGGGGCGGGCTACCTGGATGTCCTCCACACCCTCCCGGAGGGGCAGCAGATCACCTGGAACATCGAGCATTACCGGAAGCCCGTCATCGCCCGGATCAACGGCATCGCCCTGGGCGGCGGCACCGAACTGGCCCTGTGCTGCGACATCCGCGTCGCCGCCGACACGGCCATCATGGGCGTTCCGGAGATCAACCTGGGCATCATTCCCGGATACGGCGGAACCCAGCGCCTGCCCCGCATCGTGGGGGTCGGCATGGCGAAAAAGCTGGTCCTGTCGGGAGAGCACATCAAGGCCGAGGAGGCCTACCGCATCGGCCTGGTGGACATGCTCGTCCCGAAGGCGGAACTGGACGACGCCGTGGCGAAGCTGGCCAAGCGCATCGCCTCCAAGAGCCCCATCGCCCTGGCCATGGGCAAGGAAGCAATCAACATGGGCGTCCAGGCGGACCTCCGGACGGGACTCTCCATCGAGGCGCGCTGCTTCAGCCTGTGCTTCGGGTCGCAGGACCGCGTCGAGGGCATGAACGCCTTCCTGGAGAAGAGGAAGCCCGCCTTCACGGGCAAGTAAGGAGGATTGGACATGAGAGAAGTATACATCGTCGACGGCGTCCGGACGCCCATCGGCCGGATGGGCGGCGCCCTCTCCGGGTTCCGCCCCGAGGAGTTGGCCGCCTTTGCGCTCAAGGGCCTCATTGAAAAAACGAAGATCGACCCGGCCATTGTGGAGGACGTCCTCATCGGCCACGCCTGCACGAACAACGCCGCCGTCAACATCGCCCGCTGGGCGGTTCTGAAGGCTGGATTCCCCGTCACCGTGACGGCCCAGACGGTGGAGAGGCAGTGCGGATCGGCCCTGCAGACCGTCAATTCCGCCGCCATGGCCATCCTGGCGGGATTCGGCGACACCTACATCGCCGGCGGCTGCGAGAGCTGGAGCAACGCGCCGTACCTGATGGAGCGCCAGAAGGTCCCCTTCTCCCTGGCACCCAACGCCTTCATCACCAAGGAAGTCGGCCCGACGCCGGAGACGAACGCCCCCATGGGAATCGTGGCGGAGATCCTGGCGGAGGAGTGGGGCATCTCCCGGGAGGAGCAGGACGTATTTGGGCTCCGGAGCCAGACCCTGGCCATCAAAGCCATCGAGGCGGGGTTTTTCAAGGACGAGATCGTTCCCGTCACGATCCCCCAGCGGAAGGGCGATCCTGTCGTTTTCGACCGGGACGAGCATCCCCGGGCGACGACGCTGGAGAAGCTGGCGACGCTCAAGCCCGTCTTCAAGAAAGGCGGCACCGTCACAGCCGGGAGTTCCTCGGGCATGAACGACGGGGGCGTGGCCCTCCTGCTCATGGAAAAGGGAAAATGCGAATCCCTGGGACTCAAACCCCTGGGCCGCTTCGTCACCTGCGCCCTGGCCGGCGTGGAGCCGAAATACATGGGCATCGGACCGGCCTATGCCGTTCCGAAGGCGCTGGATCGGGCCGGCCTGAAACTGTCGGACATGGAAATCGTGGAATGCAACGAGGCCTTCGCCTCCCAGACCCTGGCCGTCATGAAGGAGTTGAAGAAGAACGGCCATGCCGTCGACCCGGAAAAGTGGAACCCCTACGGGGGGGCCATCGCCTTCGGACACCCCAACGGCATGAGCGGCGGCCGCCTCGCCCTGGCGGTTCTCAAGCACCTGCAGAGGACCGGCGGGCGCTACGGGCTGGCCACGCTCTGCATCGGCGGGGGCCAGGGAATCGCAACGATTTTCGAGCGGCTATAGAGAAAAACCATCCATCTTTGCCCCCGGTGCGCCCGTGAACGCGCGCGCACCGGGGCATCTTTGCACGACCGGCGTCCCGGCGCCGTCTCCGCCGCTCCGGCAGAGACACGGCAGGCCGCCGGTGAAGGAGGCAGGCATGACCGAACGAGTCGCCATTGTGGGCGTGGCCCAGACCCGCTTCGCGCCGAAGCGGCCCGACGTCAACTACGGAGAGATGGCCTACGAGGCCATCTCCCGGGTTCTCAAGGACACGGGACTGGCCCTGCCCGGGGATATAGACAGCGCCATCAGCTGTTCTCACGACATCTGGGACGGCCAGACCATCTCGGACATCGGCATCACCGACGTCATCGGCGGACACTTGAGGGCGGAGGAAAAAATGGCCATGGACGGCTCGACGGCCGTCTTCTACGGGGCCGTCGGAATCCTCTCCGGGGAATATTCCTGCACGCTGATCATGGCCCACACCAAGATGTCCCAGACCAACCGCAACATCGTCAACAACGTCGCTTTCGACCCCATCTACACAAGGATGCTCGGATTCGACTTCACCTCCGCCGCGGCCCT
>CAZXMK010000178.1:0-2387 GCA_964641935.1 uncultured Syntrophaceae bacterium | reverse complement strand
TCGACCCCATCTACACAAGGATGCTCGGATTCGACTTCACCTCCGCCGCGGCCCTGCAGGCGCGGCGATACATGTACAAGTACGGGATTACGCGTGAGGATGCGGCCCGGGTGGTCGTGAAGAATCTGGCCAATGCGAAGCGCAATCCTTATGCCTCGCAGTCCGGCGACCTCACCGTCGCGGACGTCCTCTCCTCACCCGCCGTGGCCCCCCCGCTGCACAGGCTCGACGTCGCTCCGGACACGGACGGAGCCGTTGCCATCATCCTGGCCTCGGAGGAGAAGGCCCGGAAGATCACCGACAGGCCCGTCTGGATTCTCGGGATCGGGACCTGCTACGACGCCCACTACCTGGGCGACCGGGACCTGGCGGACACCTTCGCCCTGGAGAAGGCCGCCGGCCGCGCCTACGCCATGGCCGGCATCAAAAATCCCCGGCGTTCGGTGGACCTGGCGGAAGTGGGCGACGAGTTCTCCTACCAGGAACTGCTCTGGCTGGAAGGACTCGGTCTCTGCGACCGAGGGGAGGCCGGGCGGTTCACCGCCTCCGGGGCCACCGCCATCGGCGGGAAGATCCCCGTCAATGCCTCGGGAGGACTCCTGTCCGGCGTTCCCGCCAACGTGGCGGGACTGAACCGGGTGGCGGAAGCGTTTTTCCAGCTTCGGGGAGAAGCGGGAGAGCGCCAGGTCAGGGGGGCGAATATCGCCGTCGCCCAGGGTCACAGCGGGTTCTGCGGCCAGCACCAGTGCGTCGTCGTACTCGGCAACTGAAGGACGGAGGTAAGCCATGAAACGAAATGTAGCCATCATCGGCGGCGGCCAGACCTACCATGCGGCGCGTCGCCACGATGTGGACCAGGCGGAAATGGTCAACGAGGCGGTCCGCGCCGCCCTCAAGGACGCCCATATGACCATGGACGAGATCGACCTGGTCATCCTGGGAAATATGGAGTTCTTCGAAGGAACCCACATGACGGACTGTTGGCTTGTCCACGGGACGGGGTCCTACGGGAAGCAGGGCGTCAAGATCACCACGGGCGGAACCGTCGGTGCCACGGCCGTCTGCGCCGGGGCCCACCATGTCGCCAGCGGACTCTTCGACAAGGTCCTCTGCGTCGGCTTCGAGAAGCAGGAGGAAGGCGACACGGGGGCCATCCTGAGCGGTGTGGCCAATCCTCTCTGGGGACGCTCCATGGCCGGTGCGGCCGTGGGCTATTTCGCCATGATGGGATCCTCCTATATCGCCAACTGGGGCGCCACGGAGGAGCACTCCGCCATGGTGGCCGTCAAGGCCCGGCAGAACGCCCGGAAAAACAAGTACGCCCACCTGAAGCTCGACATCACCATCGAGGACGCCCTCAACTCCCGGATGCTGGCCTGGCCCATCCGGATGCTCGACATGTGCCCCGCCTCCAACGGCGCCTGCGCCATGATCCTGGCGGACGAGAAGACGGCAAAGGCCCGCTCGAAGAAGCCCGTCTGGATCCGGGCCATGGACACGGCCCACAACGAGCAGTACGAGCTCGACTGGCGGGACGTGAAAACGAAGCGCCTGATCTTCTCCAGGGCCTGCGCCGGCCGACTCTACAAAAAGCTCGGCGTCACGGATCCGGCGAAGTACTTCGACGTGTTCGAGATCTACGAGCCGGCGACCTGGGCGGAACTGGTCTGGTACGAGGATCTGGGCCTCTGCGGACCCGGCGAGGGGTTCCGGCTCATCGAGCAAGGCAAGACAAACATCGACGGGCCGATTCCGGTCAATCCCTCCGGCGGCGTTCTCTCGACGAACTGCATCGGCGCCTCCGCCATGCTCCGCGTCTGGGAGGCGGCCCTGCAGATCCGGGGAGATGCCGGGGAGCACCAGGTGCCCAAGGACGTGCGCCGTGCCCTCACTACGGCCTACGGCGGCACCAACTGGACGGTCATGACCGCCCTGTCCAAGACCCTGGATGATTGAGGAGGATAATCATGGCGACAAAAGAAAAGGAATGGATCTCCATCCCCATGACGGTGGATGTGCCATACAGATTCGCTGCAGGCGAGTACATGACCAAGTGCCTCACGGAGCTTCGGGACAGCGGCAGGATTTACGCGGTGGAGTGTCCGAAATGCAAGCGGGTCCAACTGCCGCCGCGGGTCGTCTGCGCGGAGTGCCACGTGAAGAACGAGCGGTGGGTGGAGCTGCCCCTGGAAGGGACCCTGATGAACTTCACCATCATGTACCTGCCCCTGACGGACCCGACCACCGGCAAGCCCCATGAGCCGCCTTTCGTCTATGGCTCCGTCCGGCTGGACGGCGCCACGTCGGTCCTGGACCACATGGTCGAGGTCGAGCCCGACATGGACAAGGTCTGGGTGGGCATGCGCTGCCGGCTGGTCCTCCGCCCG
>CAZXMK010000177.1:0-6468 GCA_964641935.1 uncultured Syntrophaceae bacterium | reverse complement strand
ATGACAAGCTCAAGGGCCAGGTTCCCGTCGGCTTTGTCGTGCTGAAGGCGGGCGTCGAGCGCAAGCCGGAGGAGATCGTGGGCGAGCTTGTCAAGATGGTGCGCTCGGAGCTCGGGGCGCTGGCCTGCTTCAAGCAGGCCGCGGTCGTGAAGGCCCTCCCCAAGACGCGATCGGGCAAGATCCTGCGGAGCACCATGCGCAAGATTGTGGATGGAAAGGAATACGTGGTGCCATCGACCATCGACGACCCCGCTGTCCTGGATGCCATTACCGATTCCGCGAAAGGGATGGGTTATGCGAAGTCCTGAACACCCGCCGGAAGCATCGGCGGCTCTCCAGCCGTGATCGAATGCTGCATGGGCGTTCCGGGCGGCCGGGTCTCGCTGCGTCCTGAACGGGAAGAGCGGGGCGCGGGAGGTACGGGGAAATCATTTCTCAACGGAACGTGCGGCCATGACGGGCCATCGCGACGCGAGTGCGGTGTGATGGCCCGCTCATGGCATTCCGCAATCGGACGGTTTTCATCCGCCCTTCATCTTTTTATCGAATCCAGCCGGCTTAAAGCCTTGCCTCGCCGCAGGAAAACCCTTATCCTGTCATCCCTTCGATGTTCTTTGGCACCCGTTCGTATCGTTCCTTCGGTTGAATGCGCGGCTGCTGCGTCAGTGAGAGTTCACGGCGTTTGCAATTCCTGCTAACCCCTATCGGTTTCATCCATAAAGGAGGGTGACATGGAAGATGTGTACGCGGCGAAGCCCTGGCTGAAGCATTACGACAAAAACGTTCCGGAGAAACTCGACTATCCTTCCCTGGCCTATGCCGATGTATTGAAGAAGGCCTTTCGGGAAGTCCCCTCCAGGGTGGCCGTCCACTACATGGGAAGGGAGATCACCTACCGGGAGCTGGACGGACTCTCCAACCGGTTTGCCCGGTTCCTGATGGAGACGGGGTGCCGGCCCGGCGACGTGGTCGGCTCCCACCTCCCCAATATTCCCGCCAGCTATATCGGCTCCGCCGGCATCCAGAAGGCCGGCTGCATCTTCACGGGAGTGAGCCCGCTCCTGACGGCGGAGGAGCTTGCCTACCAGCTGAACGACTCCGGGGCGAAGGTCCTCGTCACGGTGGACCTGCTTTTTCCCACGGTTGCCAAGGCCGTTGAAAAGACTGGCGTGAAGATCGTCGTGGTGGCATCCATCTTCGACTACTTTCCCCAGGAAATGCCCGCCACCCCGGTGACCCCGGTTCCGGGCATCGAGGTGCTCGGCTTCAAGGACGCCATCGCGTCGATGCCGGACGACCCCGTCGACGTGAACATCGATCCGGCCGCCCCCTGCCTGATGATGTACACGGGCGGCACCACGGGACCGCCGAAGGGGGCGCTCCTGACGAACAACAACATCGTCCACCACATCGTGCAGCTGAACCCCTGGGTGCAGCTTGAGATGGGAGAGCACGTCGTGCTGTCGGCCTTTCCCATGTTTCATCAGGCGGGGAACTTCATCGTCATGTGGAACCTCGCGATGGGCAGCACGCTGGTGGCCATTCCCAATCCCCGGGATCTCCAGTACATTGTGAAGGCCATCGAGACGTACAGGCCGACGGTGATCGTCAATGTGCCCACCATTTTTCTCGAGCTGATGAAACTGGAGGAGTTCCGTAAGCTTGATTTTTCCGGCGTCCATTTCTTCGTCAGCGGTGCCTCGGCCTTTCCCGCCGAGAACATCCGGGAGTTCGAAGAAATTGTCGGCAAGGGAAAGCTGATCGAGGTCTGCGGCATGACGGAGACCAGCCCGATCATCGTGGCCCTGCCCCGGGACGGCGTCAAGAAAATCGGGTCGGTCGGCATGCCCATCAGCGACACGGAGGTGAAGCTGATCGACCCGGGAACGGGCGAGCCCGTTCCGGTCGGTGCCCCCGGGGAGTTTGTCGCCCGGGGTCCCCAGGTTTTCTCCCTGGGGTATCACAACAAGCCCGGGGAAACGGCCAACACCCTCCGGGAGGGCTGGATCTTCACGGGGGACGTGGCGGTGATGGATGAGGATGGATATTTTACGATCGTGGACCGGCTGAAGGACATGGTGAGCGTATCCGGCTTCAAGGTGTTTACCCGTGAGGTGGACGACATATTGATCGGCCATCCGGACATCGACATCGCCGCCACGATCGGTCTGCCGGATCCGAAGCGCCCCGGTTCGGAGATCGTGGCCTGTGCCGTCGTTCTCAAGCCGGGCCGGGCGGGGGGCGATGCGATGCGGGCGAACATCACGGACTTCATGAAGGAGAAGGTGGCGCCGTATAAAGTTCCAAGGATCATCCGGTTCATGGAAGCGCTGCCGATGAGCGCCGTCGGCAAGGTGCTCAAGCGGGAGCTCCGGAAGATCATGCAGGACGCTTCATAGCGGCGGCGCCGTCCAACAGCAGGAAAGGGAAGAGGGGACCGGTGCAGGCCGGTCCCCTCTTGTTTTTATTCTTCAGTTTCCCGCATCGTGAATGCGGGGGTCAGGACGAAACTCAGGGTTTCCTTGACCAGTTTTGTGTAGGCATCCTTGTTGATTTTCAGGATTTTCAGAAAGAAGCTTTCACCGGATATCAATCCGTGTATGGCGTTCATGACGATCATGACTTCCATCATGGCCCTGGGCGAGGCATGCTTTTTCCCCTTCGTGAGGCCCATGGCCCTGGCGATGTCGCTGGTGAACTCCGGAACGGCGACATCGAGGCTGGAGTCGATGCGCGTTTTCGAGAAATAGTTCAGGAGGATCAGGTTCGATATCTCCGGATGCTCGAGCAGGTAATCCGTCATCATGTCGAAGGCGATTTTCATGCGCTCATCCAATGGACATCCGTGGGCCTTTTTTTCCACGTTCCGGAGCATCTGTCCCAGGTCATTGTTGATGTCGAGCACCACCGCCTCGTAAAGGTCTTTCTTCTCGCCCCAGTGGTAATGAATGGTGGAGAGATCGATTCCCACCTCCTCGGCGATCATCCGGGTCGTCCCCCCATGATAGCCGTATTCTCCGAAAATCTTCCGGGCCACTTTCAGGATTCGTGCTTTGGTTGATTCAGGATCTCTCCTGGCTTTTTCCAATGGCGTTCTCATTCCAATATCCTCTGTGCAAAACAAATTATCCATAGATTCTATATGGATAATGCATTTCATGTCAAGGCGAAACTCCATACAGTCCGGGGCTCACGATTTTTATGCACGGAATTGACAGGGAATCGGTTTATGTAATGTCGGTTGGGAGGCTCTTCATTCACCGGGGCATGTCGGGAATGGCATCATTTCCCCTGTTCCCGTTTCGTGGTATACAAAAATGTATGCCGCAACGGTCCCTGAACGGCGGCCAGTCATCGCGAAGGCGGGTCGTCTCGGTGACATATGAGGAGATCCTTCAAATGAATCGCAAAGGGATTGATCATCCATGACAAACGAGAACGAATCAAATGTCCAGAGCGGACACGGGACCGTGGAGTTTCTCCTGCGGCGAATGCGCCACAAGGGAGACCTGCCCGCGTTTTCCAGGCATGTCGTCGAGATCAACAGCAAGCTTTCGTCCCTGAAAGCAATCACCCTGTCCAACACGGGAGACCTGGCCAAGATCATCCTGAAGGATTTTTCCCTGACCAACAAACTCCTCAAGATCGTCAATTCCGCTGTGTACGGAAATCTCGCGGGCAGGGTGACGACCGTTTCCAAGGCGGTGATGCTCCTGGGATTCGAAAAGGTTCGCATGATCGCCACGGCTCTGATGATTTTCGAGCATCTTCAGAACAAGAGCCAGGCGGCGGAGCTGAAAGAGGTCGCCATGGAGTCTTTCCTGAGCGGCGTGATCGCCATGGACCTGGCCGAAAAAATGAAAGTGGGCCGGGTGGAGGAAGCGTTCATCTGCGCCATGCTCCGTCACCTCGGGAAACTGCTGGTTATCTGCTACTTCCCCGAGGAATACGAAGCGATCAAAGAGGAGATGCGGGACAAGGGACTCGGGGAGGACATTGCCACCCGCTCCGTTCTCGGCATCTCCTTCAACGAACTGGGCATGGCTGTTTCGCGGTCCTGGAATTTCCCGGACATGCTCGTCCGGAGCATGGAAAATCCGCCCCCGGGCGTCATCGAACCTGCCATGACGGAACTCGAGCGCATGCGGTACCTGACCCACTATGCACACGATCTCTGCTCGGTCATAGCCGCATCGCAGGGTGACGAATGGGGAGCCGCTCTGGCCGAGATGTCGGTGCGCTACCAGAAGGTGATCCCCCTCCCGGAACAGGAGGTGGAGGTGCTTCTGGACTCGGCGGCCGGAAAAATCGACAGTTTTTCCGGCATTGTCAACCTGGACAGGAACTCCAGCCTTCTCTTGAGCAAGCTATCCGAGCGCCGCAAGGGCGAGATGGGGGAGCCGGACGCCCGGACGCCCGACGGCCGGCCGCCGATGAAAGATACAATTGCCAGAGGCGCAAAGACCGTAGACAAATCGGCTGCTGTCATCGCCCAGGAGAAGAAGCGGATCGTTACCAGCGGCATCAGCGAGATCGTGGACGTCATGAAGGGTTCATACAACCTGAGCGACGTCATATACATGATCCTGGAGACGATGTACCGGGGGTTTGCGTTCAACCGGGTCATCTTCTGTCTGCGGGACGTCAGCGGGAAAAAGATGGTCGGACGCTTCGGCCTCGGCGACAGGTCGGAGGATATGGTTGCACTGTTTCAGATCCAGCTCGGCCAGGCCTCAGACATCTTCAACATCGCCATTTCGCAGGGGAGGGGCATCATCATCGCCGACGCCGGCGCCCCGACGATCGTCCAGAACCTTCCCAAATGGTATCGGACCTCCATTGCAGCGCCGGCCTTTCTCGTCTACCCGCTGGTCATCAAGGGAAAGTGCCTCGGCCTGTTCTATGCGGATAAAAGCGAGAGCGGGACCCTCCTGACGGAAAGCCAGTGTATGCAGATGGAAGATTTGCGGGACATGGCGGTCGAGGTGATCACACAGAAACACCTGTAGCGGATCTCACGCCGGGGGCGGTCCGGCCCGATGTTCGGGATGGGCTGCTCTTCATGACGTGGATGGAAGAAAAGGGGGGAGGACGGCGAGACTGCCGGCCTCCCCCCGGAGTCGGATCGGGAATCCGCGGGCGGCGCCCATGAGGCCGGATCCGGCCGGCCTGCTTACGATCATCCCTTCAGAAAGTCCGGCCTTGCCCAGTCGGGATTGGGATACGTATAAAACCCCTTTCCCGTCTTCGCGCCCAGTTCCCTGCGTTCGATCATGTCCTTGAAAGCCTGGGGCGGCAGGTCCTTCGGGTCCTTGGACTCGTTGTAATAGGACATTTCGATGTCATAGACCACATCCAGCCCCACCATGTCCATCATGGTGAAGGGGCCGTAGGGCATCCCCGTGAAAACGCGCCAGGCGCGGTCGATGTCCCGGTGGTCCACGAAACCGTTGCATGCCATGTACAGGGCCTGCTTTTTGACGGCTCGCCAGATGCTGTTGAAGCAGAATCCAAGGATCTCCTTGTTTACCTTCAGCGGGATCAGTTCGAGGGAGCGGATCCACTCCCGGGCCGCCTCGATCACTTCCGGGGCGGTCTTCGTGCCGCCCATGATGTCGCAGAGGATGAAACCCATGGCCGGCTGGTAGAAGTGCATGTTCAGGCATTTCTCCGGTCGCCGGGTGGCGTCCTCGATTCGTGAGATCGGGATGGAGGAGCTGTTGGTGGCCAGAAGCGCCGCCTTGGGCGCCAGGGTATCCAGCTCGGCAAAGACCTTGCGCTTCAGCTCCAGCACCTCCGGGACGGCCTCGATGACCAGGTCCGCGTCCGCCACGGCCTCGGCGAGGTCACCGGTCAGTTTCACCGTGGCCGCCGCCTTCTCCCAGTCTTCCTTGGAAACGGTCGGACCTTTTCCCATGGCAACCATCATGAATTTCATCTCTTCCACTTTCCTCTGGAAGATTCCCGGATCCTGGTCGTAACCCCGTACATTGCACCCGTAGCAGGCTGCCTGAACGGCGATCTGCGTTCCCAGGGTTCCCAATCCGATCACACTGACGTTTTTGAATTTCATGATTCCATCTCCTTTGTCCGATTGTTTACCGGAACGGGTAACTCGGTATGCCGGGCGGCCACTCGGAGAATATCCGTCTTCCGGGCCTGTTCGTTTTCCTCAGCCTTCGTCGGGATGCGGTTCCGTCGATAAACAGATGTGTCTTGGTCATAAATGCCCGAGGCACTTCCCATAGTCAAGGCGGAAGGTGGGACGGACCCGCTTTCTTCATGGGTTTCCGGTTGGGCCGGGAAGGCAGGAAGGGATCTGCTTCCGGATATCATGTCGGATGCACGGAAGATTTCCGGGATAAGGGACGAGAGGTTCAACCGGGCAAAGGCGGAAGACACTCAAAACGGCTGGAAGGGGATTGGGCTGTGAACGAAGAAGGGGGCCGGCTTTATGCCCGCCCCCTG
>CAZXMK010000176.1:0-6504 GCA_964641935.1 uncultured Syntrophaceae bacterium | reverse complement strand
TTTCTCAAAAGAACAGGAGGTATCCGAACATGAAGGTCAGACCGTTGCATGATCGAGTCCTTGTACAGCGCGTGGAAAGCGATGCAAAGACGGCGGGAGGAATCATCATCCCCGACACCGCCAAGGAAAAGCCGCAGGAGGGCAAGGTTGTGGCCGTTGGTCCCGGACGTATTGATAAATCGGGCAAGCGGATCGTCCCGGAGGTCAAGAAAGGAAATCGCATCCTGTTCGGTCGCTACGGGGGAACGGAAGTCAAGATCGACGGGGAAGAGTACCTCATCATGGGCGAGGAAGATATCCTCGGGATCATCGAATAAGGACGGGAGGAAAGAACGAACATGGCCGCAAAGGAAATCAAATACAACGTAAAGGCCCGTGAGCGGATCCTTCTGGGCGTCGACACCCTGGCCAACGCCGTGAAGGTCACCCTGGGTCCGAAAGGGCGAAATGTCCTCATTTCAAAGACCTGGGGCGCCCCGACCGTCACGAAGGACGGCGTCACCGTTGCCCGGGAGATCGAGCTGGACAACAAGTTTGAAAACATGGGCGCCCAGATGGTGAAAGAGGTATCCACCCGCACATCGGACACCGCCGGCGACGGCACGACGACGGCAACCATCCTCGCCCAGGCTATCTACCGGGAAGGCTCCAAGCTGGTGGCCGCCGGGATGAACCCCATGGCCCTGAAAAGGGGCATCGACAAGGGCGTCCAGATTGTCACGGAAGAGTTGAAGAAGATCTCCAAGACCGTGAAGGAAAAGAAGGAAATCACCCAGGTCGGCACGATCTCCGCGAACAACGACCTCACCATCGGCTCGATCATCTCCGAGGCCATGGACAAGGTCGGCAAGGAAGGCGTCATTACCGTCGAGGACGCCAAGGGCATGGAGACCACCCTGGACGTGGTGGAAGGCATGCAGTTCGACCGGGGCTATATCTCCCCCTACTTTGTGACCAACCCCGACAAGATGTCCGTCGTCCTCGAGGATCCTTACATCCTCCTCTATGAGAAGAAGATCAGCACCATGAAGGACATGATCCCGGTCCTCGAGTCCGTGGCCCGCACCGGGCGACCCCTTCTGATCATCTCCGAGGACCTGGAGGGAGAGGCTCTGGCTACGCTGGTCGTCAACAAGATTCGCGGCACCCTGAAGGTGGCCGCCGTGAAGGCCCCCGGTTTCGGCGACCGCCGCAAGGCCATGCTGGAGGACATCGCGATCCTGACGGGCGGGCAGGTCATCTCCGAAGATATCGGCGTGAAGCTGGATGCGGTGACGCTGAAGGATCTGGGAACCGCCAAGAAGATTGAGATCGACAAGGACAACACCACCATCGTAGACGGCGGCGGCACCAGCAAGGCCATCCAGGAACGGGTGAAGATGATCCGGGGCCAGATGGAGGTAACCACTTCGGATTACGATCGTGAAAAGCTCCAGGAGCGTCTCGCAAAGCTCGTGGGCGGCGTGGCCCTCATCAAGGTCGGAGCGGCAACGGAAATCGAAATGAAGGAGAAAAAGGCCCGGGTCGAGGACGCTCTCAACGCCACCCGGGCGGCTGTCGAGGAAGGTGTCGTGCCCGGCGGCGGGGTGGCTCTCCTGCGCTGTCTGCCGGCCCTCGAGAAGGCCAAGATTCCCGACGACGAGAAGTACGGTCTCCAGATCGTCATGCGCGCCATCGAGGAGCCCCTTCGCCAGATCGCCGCAAATGCCGGATTCGAAGGATCCGTCGTGGTGGAGAAGGTCAAGGGAAAGAAGGGCGACTATGGTTTCAACGCCGATACAGGCGAGTACGCAGCCATGTTCAACGCCGGGATCATCGATCCCACCAAGGTCGCCCGCCTAGCTCTCCAGAATGCAGCCTCCGTGTCGTCCCTGATGCTGACGACCGAGGCCATGGTGGCGGAGGCGCCCAAAAAGAAAGGCGCCGGCATGCCCCCTATGCCCCCCGGCGGCGGGATGCCCCCCGGCATGGGTGGAATGGGCGGCATGGGTATGGATGACATGGATTACTGATCCGGAATACGGACAGCCTTATGAAAGGAAGCCCTCTCTCCCGGGAGAGGGCTTTTTTTCACGGACAGGACGGCGGGAACAAACCGTTTGCCATCTTCCGGCTCATCACTTATGATGTCATCTGATTGTGACCGGGGATCGGGGCATGCGGGAATCCCGCAATCTGCAGGCCCTGACCGGACAAGGATGTCGCCCGGCAGATACCGTGACGAAGACAACATATCGACTTGGCATTCTTCTTTTTCTTTTCCTGACGCTCATCCCCTGGGTTGAGCCCCCTGCGGTTTTTTCCGAAACCGCCTTCCCGTCCCCCAGAGGGGCCGTCAACGACTTTGCCGACGTTATTCCCGCCCAATACAAGACCCGCATGGAATCCCTCGCGCGGGAGGTTCTCGAGAAGACGGGAACCGCCATGGTCGTCGCCGTCATCCCCGCTCTGGGCGAGGAAGACCTGAACGATTACACGAATCGGCTCTATTCGGCCTGGGGGATCGGGAAAAAGGGACAGGACAAAGGGGTCCTGATCCTCCTGGCCGTGAAGGAGCGAAAACTCCGGATCGAAACGGGGTACGGCGTTGAGGGGATCCTCCCGGACGGCCTGACGGGAGAGATCATGGACAAGTACATGATCCCTCATCTCAGCCAGGGGGAATACGGGATGGGGCTTTACAACGGGCTGTTCGCCGTGTCTACGGTGATTGCAAAGGATGCGGGCGTGCAGTTGACCGGCCGCCCCGCGGCTGCGGCCTCCCGACGGTCCACACCATCCGCCGGCAAGAGCATGTCCCCCCTGACGATCGTCCTGATCGTTGCGGTGATTGCAGTCCTGATGCTGACTCCCCAGGGACGGGCGATGCTTCCCTGGCTCCTGTTTCTCCTGTTGAGCGGCAGCGGCCGGGGCGGGGGCGGATTCGGTGGGTTCGGCGGAGGTGGATTCGGCGGGTTCGGCGGAGGATCAAGCGGGGGAGGCGGAGCCGGCCGGAGTTTTTAGCTGCGGCCCGGAAACGGATGCGGCAGGGAGGTGCCAGCATGGGTAAAATTCCTCAGCGACCGGAGGACATCTTCGAGGCCTTCCGGGACGACATGAAAAAAGCCTTTGGAGAAGACCTCAAGGGGCTCATCCTTTACGGGAGCGGCGCCCGCGGGGAGTATGTCCCCGGCCGGTCCGACCTGAACTTTTTGGCAGTCTTGACGGACGCCGGGATCGACCACCTGGATCGGGCCTTCGGGATCGTCTCCCGCTGGAACGGGCGCCGGGTGGCCATCCCCCTGTTCATGACGAAATCCATGATCCTGCAGTCCCTGGACTGTTATCCCGTTGAATTTCTCAACATGCAGCTACACTACGTTCCCGTTTACGGAGAGGATGTGCTTCGGGGCCTGGCCTTCGACCGTTCGAATCTCCGCCTTCAGCTCGAACGGGAACTGAAGGGAAAGCTTCTTCACCTGCGTACCGGCTTTCTGGAAACACAGGGAAAGGACAAGGCCCTCGCCAGGCTCATTGCTGTCTCACTGACGGCCTTTCTTTCCCTGTTCACGGCCCTCTTGTATCTCAAGGGCATCGCCGCCCCCCGGGACCGGAGGGAGCTGATCCGCGAGACAGCGCTTGCCGCGGGACTGGACGGGAGCATTTTCGAGAAATGCCTGGACATCCGGGAAAACGCCCGGAATCCCCGGGGTGCGGAAGCCCTGGCACTCTTCAAGTCCTACTTGCGTGAAGTAGGTAAACTATGTGATATCATAGATAAAATGGAATAGATCATCAAAGGAGGCAGGACATGTCAAAAGGGAAAATTGCATTGTTTGTCGCCATCGGGGTGCTGGTCATCCTGGCTGTGGGTGTGTATGGCTTCTTCAAGGGGAATTACAACCGGTTTGTAACCCTGGATGAAGGGGTCAAGGCGTCCTGGGCGCAGGTGGAGAACCAGCTGCAGCGCCGGTTCGACCTCATTCCGAACCTGGTGGAAACGGTGAAGGGGTTCGCCGCCCAGGAAAAGAGCGTCCTCGTGGAAGTGACCAACGCGCGGGCCAAGGTGGGTGGTGCCGGTTCGATCCCCGACAAGATCAGCGCCAACAACGAGCTTTCGGGCGCCTTGAGCCGCCTCCTGGTGGTCGTGGAAAAATATCCGGACCTGAAATCGAACCAGAACTTCTTGAAACTCCAGGACGAGCTGGCGGGTACGGAAAACCGGATCGCCGTGGAGCGCAAGCGCTACAACGAGGCCGTACAGAGGTACAACGTGGCCATCCGGAGCTTTCCGGCAAACCTGCTGGCGGGGATGTTCGGTTTCAACGCGGCAACCTTCTTCCAGGTGCCGGAGACTGCGAAAGCAACACCCCAGGTCAAGTTCTGACCGGAAGGTGCGGCCAGGCGCCGGACAGGCCCGAAATAAAAAACCGGGGGCGCGGTGGGTTCCCACCGGCCCCCGGAAATCGCAACATCCTCCGCCAACCGCCCCCCATGCAGCGGGGTGCCTGCCGCCTACCTCTTCTTATGCCGGTTGGCCTTGAGGCGTTTCCTGTACTTGTGCTTGCTGATCTTTCTTCTTCTTTTCTTGACGACGCTGCCCATCTTGACCCCTGGTTTTTCTTGATAAAATGATTGCTTCCCGTCAACGCGGGGGCACCCTATAGCACGCTGAATCCCGCGACGCAACGACTTTTTCCGCTCCGGCCGGATTTTTCTGCGTCGATTCCGCTTCCCGGACCCTTCAGACGCACATGCCCAGGCCGCAGAAAGCCCGGACGTTCTCCATTTTCCCGGCCAGATCGTAACTGCGCTGGACCTCCACCCGGTTCGTCTCCGGCGTCCCGCCGGCACAGACGGCACTGGCCATGAGATAACCACTGAACCGCGAGGCCGTCAGATCCTGGATGAAGTAGAGGAGCTTCATCCGGTCTTCCGTCGTGAATTTCGCACTCCCCCGCAAATACTTGTCGATCCAGGCGCGAGTCGCCTCGTTCCGGTATTCCGCCTCCGTGGGCATCGTCGTGACGATTCCGCCGGCGATTTCCTGGAGTGTTCCCAGGAACTCTATGAATTTCAGCCTCGTGTGATAGAGGCCGGCATTGGAGATGCCCGTGTCCGGGACGGGGATGCCGCTCGGGTGCTCCTTCGCACTGGCCAGCGATCCGAGGACGCACCCCCAGCCGATCTCCGAGGCGATCATCATGTCGGTGATCTTGCTTCGGATGTGGCCGGCCCTCTCCGTCCCGTTCATCCTGGCCGCCAGGGCCGCCGCCCCGGCCAGGATGTCGATGCGGGCGGACGTGCAGGCTCCCTTGGCGATGCGCACGTAGGGCGAAAAGTAGTTGATGAAGTTTTCCGTGAATTCCCATTCGCCGCTGAGGAAGACCCGCTCCCAGGGAATGAATACGTCATCGAAGACCGACAGGCATTCCACGAAACCGATCCGCGTGCTGACGGGTGATTCCATCTCCCGCGGCTCCCGGGGGCCCGGGGCCGGCCGGGTGATGAAAGTAAGCCCCTTGGCGTCTATTGGAGTCACGAAGGACACGGCATAGTCCCGGTCGTCCTCCCCCAGGGCCCGGCAGGGAGAAACGAACATGAAGTGGGTAAGTGGCGCGTTGGAAGTGTGCGTCTTGGCTCCCCGCACCACGATTCCCTCTTTGCTGCGGGAGACGATCCGCAGATGGAGATCCGGGTCGGCCTGGCGGGAGGGCGGGAGCGACCGGTCGCCCTTGGGATCCATGACCCCCATGCAGTAGCGGAGGTCCTTCCGCTGGATCTCCTCGAAAAAGGCCCTGAGATTGGCGTGATAGTTCGTCCCCCGGGCCCGGTCGACATCCCAGGTCATGGCCCACATCACGGAGAGCCCGATGCCCATGCACATGGAGCAGAAGTGCCGGGCGTTGTTGCGCTTGATCACCTCCACCAGTTTCCGGACCTCGTCGGTGCCCAGGCGCAGGTGCGTCCAGAAGCTGACCTTCTCCTCAATAAAGGGCGACCAGGCCGCAAAGTCCTTTTCAAATGCCGGATCATGCGGCCAGTCGTACTGGGCGCAGGCCTCACGCAGGCTGATGGAGAACCAGGGACTGTCGGCCACGTTCTCCACCTTTTCCCCGCCGATATGGATGCACGGGTGCTGGGCCCGCAGGCTCTGCAGATACTGCTGTGACGTCATGATGCCCATGGATCTTCCTCCTTTTTTGAAGCGGGATCCGTCTCCACGGCCGGCAGGCGGATGCCCTCCCACCCGGTAACGTTCCCGTTACTTGGCGATCATGCCGCCGTCGTTGACAACGATGTGGCCCGTCATGTAGGCGGAGGCGTCGGAAGCCAGGAAGACGACCAGTCCCTTCATGTCGTCCGCGTCTCCGATTCTTCTCAGGGGAATGCCCTGAACGATCATGTCGTGAGCCTCCTTGAACTCGGGTTTCTCGATGTAGGCCATCATGTCCGACCGGAAGAATCCCGGGGCGATGGCGTTGACGCGGATCTTGAAGGGGGCCAGCTTCACCGCCAGATTCA
>CAZXMK010000175.1:0-6523 GCA_964641935.1 uncultured Syntrophaceae bacterium | reverse complement strand
GGGGCCTTGCATCCGGGCATTTTTGAACAGCCCGCCATATGCTCACGCAGGGGCGTCCCAATTGCTCCTCTGGAAACCCCCGGCCGCGCGCCCTCGAACTTCGGAAAAAGGGTTGCCGGACTGCATGGGGACGGATTTGAAACCCGTCCCCTATTACAATATCTATCTCTACCCGCTTTTATGAGAGGACAACCGATGAAGACCGTTCCGGAAACTCGGCAGGCCTGGATGCGGGGCCTCTTTCCCGTGGGGATCCCCCGCCTGTGGTGCCCCCTTCTCACCCACTACGGCCCGGACGGCGCCATTGACTTCGGCCGCATGGAGGCCCACCTGGACGCAATCTCTCCCTGGATCGGGGGGTACCTGATCCCCGGCTCGACGGGAGACGGCTGGGAGCTGGACGAGGAGGAGACGCTCCGGGTGACGGAGTTCGCCCTGTCCCAGGCCCGCCGGCGCGGCTCCCGCCTCCTCATCGGAGTGCTGCGCAAGAAAACAAAGGACGTGCTGCGCACCCTGTCGGGACTGCTGAAGATCACGGGCCGGCCGGCCGGCAAGGCCGGCGAAGAGGAAACAATCCGCGGCTGGGCGGACCGCGGCGTCGCCGGCTTCACCGTCTGCCCTCCCGCCGGAGGCTCCCTGGAGCAGGCGGAGATCGAGGCGGGCCTCACGGCGGTCCTCGACCTCGGCCTCCCGACGGCCCTGTACCAGCTTCCCCAGGTAACGGAAAGCGAGACCGCGCCGGAGACCTTCGCCGGCCTTGCGGCAAAATACCCCCGCCTCGTCTTCTTCAAGGACTCCAGCGGCGCGGACCGGATCGCCTCCTCCGCCGTCAACAAGGGCGGGGTTTTCCTCGTCCGGGGCGCCGAGGGGGACTACGCCCGGTGGCTCCGGGAGGCCGGCGGCCCCTATGACGGTTTGCTCCTCAGCACGGCCAACTGCTTCGCACGCGAACTGAGCGAGGTGATAAAAGGCATGGAAACAGATGACGAGCGGACCGCCGTGATGCTTTCCCGGCGCCTGACGGACACGATCAACGAGGTTTTCACCCTCGTCCGGCCGCTTCCGTGGGGCAACGCCTTCACCAACGCCAACAAGGCCATGGACCACTTCCTGGCCTTCGGTCCCGCGGCGGACCTCGGGCAGGGTCCGGTGCTGCACGCGAAGGAGCGCATCCCGGGAGACATCCTGGCGAAGACCCGGGAGATCCTCCGGAACCACGCCCTGCTGCCCGCGAAGGGCTACTGGGCGTGAACGGGTAGAACAAACAGGCAGTTCATTCCTGCATCACGAAAGGAGAATGAGGGCATGTCGAGTGTAATCGTGGACGAGCGGGACCAGCGGTTCGTGCTCTACGAGATGCTGGGCGTCGATTCCCTGTTCCGGACGGAGCGCTACGGCGCCTTCTCGCGGGATCTCTTCGACATGGTCCTGAAGGAGGCGGAGAAGTTCGGCACGGAGGTCCTCTTCCCGACGCTCCGCGAGGGCGACCGGGCGGGCTGCCGACTGGAGAACGGACGCGTGTCCGTGCCGCCGGGATTCCGCCGGTGCTACGAGCTCTACCGGGACGGGGGCTGGATCAGCATGATCGCCTCCCCCGAGGCGGGCGGCCAGGGCTTCCCGCTGGTCATGGAGGTGGCCGCCAAGGAGTGGTTCGTCCACAACGACGCCTTCCTCTCCTACCCCTACCTCACCCAGGGGGCGGCCCACCTGATCGAGGTCTACGGGACGGAGGACCAGAAGCGGCGCTACATGGACAAGATGTACGCCGGGATCTGGGCGGGCACCATGTGCCTCACCGAGGCCGACGCGGGGAGCGACGTGGGAAACATCAAGACGAAGGCCCTCCGGCAGCCCGACGGGACGTTCCGCATCCAGGGGACCAAGCAGTTCATCACCAGCGGGGACCACGACCTGACGGAGAACATCATCCACCCGGTGCTGGCCCGCATTGAGGGGGACCCGCCCGGAACGGGTGGCATCTCCATCTTCCTCGTTCCCAAGTTCCTGGTGATCGGCGACGGCTCCCCGGGGCGGCGGAACGACTACGCCGTCACCGCCATCGAGGAGAAGATGGGCCTCCACGGAAGCGCCACCTGTGTCCTGTCCTTCGGCGACGAGGGGAACTGCTATGCGGAGCTCCTGGGCGAGGAGCGGCAGGGCATGAAGGTCATGTTCCAGCTCATGAACGAGGCCCGCATCGGCGTCGGCCTCCAGTCCCTGGCGGTCTCGTCCGCCGCCTATCTCCACGCCGTCCGCTACGCCCGGGAGCGCCTCCAGGGCTCGGCCCTGGAGGAGATGAAGAACCCCGAGGCCCCCCGGGTCCCCATCATCCGCCACGCCGACGTGCGGCGCATGCTCCTGTGGATGAAGGCCCACGTGGAGGGGATCCGCATGCTCGTCTACTTCACGGCCCTCCTGGCCGACCGGGTCCGGTCCGACCCCGACGAGGCGGTCCGGGAGAGCGGACGGGGCATGATCGAGGTCCTGACGCCGATCTGCAAGGCCTACTGCTCCGACTCGGCATTCCGGGTGACCGAGACGGCGGTCCAGGTATACGGCGGCTACGGGTTCTGCTCCGAGTACCCCGTCGAGCAGTTCATGCGGGACCTCAAGATCGCCTCCATCTGGGAGGGCACCAACGGCATCCAGGCGCTGGACCTGGTGGGGCGGAAGCTCGGCATGAAGAAGGGCCTCTACTTCATGAGCCTCCTCGGGGAGATGTCGAAGACCGTCGGGGAGTACCGGAACCACGAAGCGCTTGGGGACCTGGCTGCGGACGTCCAGGAGGCGGCGAATCTGCTGGCGGAGCTGGCCATGTTCTTCGCCTCCTCGGCCAGGGCGGGGAAGTTCATGATCCCCGTGGGCAACGCCTACCCGTTCCTGATGCTGATGGGGAAGGTGGTCCTGGGGTGGCTTCTGCTCTGGGGCGCCGGTGTGGCGGACGGGAAACTGTCGGCCCTGGCCGCGGCGGCGGGAGCGGGCTCATCGGATCCGGCCGCACGATCCGCCTGGATCGAAAGCGACGCGGAAGCCTCCTTCTACGCCGGGAAAATCGCGGCGGCCCGCTATTTCGTCAAGCATGTCCTGCCGGAGGCCGGCGCCGCGGCGAAGGCGATCCGGAGCGAGGACCTGTCGATGCTGGACATCCCCGACGGCGGCTTCGCCCGCTGACTCAGCCCTTCCCTCCGAGGGCCCCCAGGAGGAGATCCAGGGGGCCCCGGATCTTCTTTTCAAAGGGCTTCCCCCTCAGGTACAGGCCCGTCATCCCGATGTCCCGGAGCTTCTCCGCCGGCGTCTCCAGGGGGTTCGCGTCAAGGACAACGAAGTCCGCGAGCTTTCCCTCCGTCAGCGTCCCCCGCTTCCCCTCGTCGAAGGACAGCCGGGCGGCCCGGCTCGTGTGCATCCGGAGCGCGTCGAGGACGGAGATGCGCTCCGCCGGGTTTGGGTGGTTGCAGGCGGCGTGGACGCCGGCCAGGGGGTCCGGCAGGGTGCAGGGGGCGTCGGAGCCGGCGGCAACGGTGAGACCGCGGTCGAGCATGCCCTTCAGGGGAATCAGGCTATTGGCCCGATCCCCAAGGATGCGCTCCAGGTATTCCATGGGCTCCTGCTTCCAGTCCAGGAAGGCGGGCTGGACGGCAAGGCAGAGTCCCAGCCGGGCTGCCCGGTCCAGGAGCGGCTCCGGGATGAGATCCGCGTGGATCACGATGTGGCGGTGATCCGTCCTCGGAAAGTCCTTCAGGGCGGCCTCGAAGGCATGGACGGCCTGCTCGACGGCGGCGTCGCCGATGGCGTGGAGGGCTACCTGGAGACCCGCCCGGTTCGCCTCCCGGACGAAGGCGTCGACCCGTTTCTGGTCGTAGAACAGGACGCCCCGATTGCCCGTGCCGTTCGTGTACGGCTCCCGGAGGGCCGCGTCCTCGGAGCCGAAACAGCCGTCCAGGGCCGTGGCGAAGCAACCGCCGATGCGGGGCAGTTTCCGGCGGAGGGCCTTTTTGACCTCCAGCGTCTGGAAGAAGACCGTGTAGTCCAGGGGAAGCCCCCGGGCGGCGAGGCGCATCAGGTCCACGTCGAGGTCGAGGGGAAACCCGACGCCTTCTGAGGTGTGGGCGAAACCGATCCCCTTTTCGGCGAGGGCGTCGTTCCCCCCGATGAGGT
This sequence comes from uncultured Syntrophaceae bacterium, assembly GCA_964641935.1. Classification (GTDB taxonomy): domain Bacteria; phylum Desulfobacterota; class Syntrophia; order Syntrophales; family PHBD01; genus PHBD01. Next base: position 2,368 of record CAZXMK010000175.1, on the reverse strand, counting down.
TCCGGAAGAGCTGGAACGGCGAGACGGACTTCGTGATGGCGTTCACGCCCTCGTAGAAGGCCTCCTGGAAGAGCCACCCGTCCTCCCCCTCGAAGCCGGGCCTTCTGGCGACGGCCGGGGGGAGTTTCGCCAGGAGCGCCGAGTTGGCCATGGCTGCGTGGCCGTCGTACTTCACGATGAGAAGCGGCCGGGAGGTGACGGCGTCGAGGTCGCGCCGGTTCGGCAGCCGCCGCTCCTCCACCGTGTGGGCGGAGGAGCCGAAGGCCAGGATGACCTTTTCCCGCGGGTTGGCCTCGCCGTAGGCGCGGACGGCATCGCCCAGTTCGTAGAAGTTGCGGGCGTCCCGGACGTCGAGGGTCGCCTGGAACAGGGCATAGGAGGCGAAGTGGAGGTGCGTGTCCCCGAAGGCGGGAACGACGCAGGCTCCCCTGAGATCGACCCGGGACGGCACATCGCGGTACCTCTCGGGGATCTCGTCGCCGGTGAAGAGGATCCGGCCGCCGTCCTCGACGAGAACGGAAAAGACGCGGTTTTCGTCCTCGCAGGAGACAAAGACGCCGTTTTCGAAGCGCTGCATGGATCGTCCTCCTTTCCTAACGGAGAAGCAGGATCTGGATGTCCATGACGTTGGTGCCGGTCGGCCCCGTCACCAGGAGCCCGCCGGCCTTTTGGAAGAACGAGTAAGAGTCGTTGTTCCCGAGGAAGGCCTCCGGATCGAGCCCGGCCCGGCGGGCCTCGACGGCGGTATCTCCGTCCGCAAAGGCCCCGGCCGCGTCGGTGGGGCCGTCCGTCCCGTCCGTTCCGGCGGAGAGGAGCGCGATCCCCTCCAGCCCCTCGATCTCGAGGGCGAAGGCCAGGGCCAGCTCCATGTTGCGCCCGCCGTTTCCATTTCCGGTCACCGTCACGGTGGTCTCCCCGCCGGAGATCAGACAGAGGGGTCGGCCGCCTCCGGTTCTTCCGGAGCGGGCCTCCCGGGCCTTCCCCGCCAGCAGGCGGGCCGCTTCCCGGGCCTCCCCCCGCAGCTCCGACGTCAGGACAACCGCCTCGTACCCCATCTCCCGGGCCTTCTCCTGCGCGGCCTCCAGGGCCAGCCGGCTGCTCCCGACGATGACGTTTTCCACCCGTTCGAAAAGCGGCGATCCCGGCTTGGGCGTCTCGGGGATCTCCCCTCGGGCCCCCTGCTCCAGCGTCCGGAGAATGCTGCCGGGAACCCGCCCTGCAAGACGGTAACGCTCCAGGACCCGAAGGGCATCGCCGTAACTGGTTTCGTCGGGCGCCGTCGGACCGGAGGCGATGGAGTCCAGCCGGTCGCCGATCACATCGGAGAGGATCAGGGAGACCACGCCGGCAGGAGCGGCATCCTCCGCGAGGCGTCCCCCCTTCACCCGGGACACGTGCTTCCGCACCGTGTTCAGCTCCACGATGTCCGCACCGGCCTCGAGCAGAAGGCGGGTCATCTCCTGTTTCTCCCCGAGGGTGATGCCTTCCTGGGGCGCCGCCAGGAGGGCCGAGCCGCCGCCGGAGACGAGGCAGGCGACCAGGGTGTCCGCCCCGGCGGAGCGGACGAGATCGACGGCCCGAACGGTCGCCGACACGCCGTTTTCATCCGGCACCGGATGGCCCGCCTCGACGACGGCGATCCGCTCGGGCAGGGCGACGCCGGAGGCATGGCCGTATTTCGTGACGACGATTCCCGGGGCATCACAGCCGGGCAGGCTTTCCAGGAGACCCCGCGTCATGGCGCAGGCGGCTTTCCCGAAGGCGACGACGGCCAGCCGCCCCAGGCGCTCTTCCCGAAGACGGGCCTCGACCCGGCCGGCATGGCGGCGGACGCACTCGAACGGATCGGCCGCCCGGAGTGCCGCACGGAAAATGTCCTGAGCATCGCTCTTCATGCCCCGTCTCCCTCTGTCGCCCGTCCGGTCCCGGAAAAGACCGCCTCCAGGACTTCCCGCACCGCCTTGTAGATCCCTGGGTCCTGGCTGGCCCGGGGACCGGCGACGTTCAGGACGCCGATCGACCGGTCGCTGATCCAGTCCCGGATCCGTCCGGCGGCCTCCTTTGCGGACCAGCGGTCCAGGTCGGCATGCATCCAGGGACGGCCGTGGCGCTCCGCCAGCTCCTTCGTCAGGAGGGAGCCGCCTTTCAGGCCTCCCCGCGAAATGATCAGGGTCCCATCGGCCAGGAGGACGTTCTTCTCCGTCCGCTCCGTGTAGGCGCCCGAGGCCGTCTCCTGCAGGCTGTACCGCTCCGGAAGCGGCCCGGCCTCGGTCTTCCGCCCGCGGGGAACCCATCCCCCGTGGGGGATGCCCCGCCGGATGGCGAAATCCAGGGCGGCCCGGTCAGCGCCGGTCTGGCCGCCGGAGAT
>CAZXMK010000174.1:0-6559 GCA_964641935.1 uncultured Syntrophaceae bacterium | reverse complement strand
CCCATGACGGGAACCGTGCTGATGCTGTTCTTCGGGCTGCCCGAGATGACCCGGTCGCTGTAGGACACGTAGACCAGGACGTTGCGTTTCCGATCGTAGAAGCGGACGACCTGCAGCGACTTGAAGACGAGGCTGCGCTGCTCGTCGAAGACGCGCTCGCCGTCCTTGAGTTCGCCGGTGAACCGGATGGGCCCCACCTGGCGGCAGGCGATGCTGGCGTCGCTCGTGTCCTCCGCCACGCCCAGGGCGCCCTTGACGCCCCCGGTCTGGGCCCGGGCGATGTGACAGGCCACGCCCTGGATCTTGGGATCGTCGAATCCATCCACCACGATCTTGTCGTTTGGCCCGATCCACCGGAACTGGGTGCTCACGGAGCCGGTCGTTCCGCGCCCGGGGCGGCTGACGACCCACCACCCGACCAATACGACCACAAGCAGGACTGCAACGCCGATCACCACCAGATACTTCTTCATAACCCATCCCCTTCACTTGACTTTTTTCTCATAAACCGGATCTGGCAACTGCCGTGCCCCTTCGCAATGGTCTCGCCCAGCTCCAGCTCGCAGCCGAAGGACTCGGCAATGCCCCGGTCTCCCTGCATGGCGATGTCGCAGAGCTTCGCGATCCGCTCGTCGTCGGCACCGTACGATTGCCAGGCGGCCACCAGCGGACAGTGGTGGAAGTCGATCTCCAACCGGTCGTCCGTGCAGGCCAGGATCTTCATCTCGAAGACCATCCTCGCCGGCAGCGTGAAGAGCGTTTTCTTCAGTCCTTTCAGGCTCCTGGTGCCCGCCCTGTCAACGAGCTGTCCGCCCTGGAAACACCCGCACCGCAGGATGGCCGCCCTCGCGAAGTCATCCGTGTCGATGCCGCGCTTTTCCGCTTCATCCAGCAGGAGATACAGCCAGGCGGCCCGGTGCTCCAGCGTCGACCTCACGGCCTGGATCAGCTTCCCCTTGTGTTTCGGCTCGTTCCCGATCTTCGACATCCGCCGGCCTCCTTTCGGGTCGCGGCCTACCGCTCCCGGCTACTTCGGGTCGGCACCCGCGGCCGCCAGGTCCTTGAAAAAGGCCTTCAGCGACGGCGCAATCGCCGCGTCTTTCTTCCTCACCTGCTCCCAGTCGATCACGTGGCGGGCCATCTTCTCGACGACGGGCATCATCTTCCGGTTGGCCGGGTCGGCCAGGACGAAGCGGGTCACGAGAGCCCGGTAAAAGGTGGCGAGCGACACGTCTCTCCTGACGGTCACGCCGTCCGGCACCCGCCGGATCGACGGGACGGCGGCAAGCAGCTTCTCTTCGGAGAGGACAAAACGCTCCTCCGGCAGCGGCCCGTTGAGGACGATCCGGTCCAGGACCAGGAACGGCCGCGTCGCGTTCACATCGGCCTTGAAAAACTCGATCCGGCCGTAGGGGCTCCCGCTTCTCGATGGCGTCACGTACGCCAGGAATCGTCCCCCCCGCCGGGTCTTCCCCTCGACGACGAATCGGTCTCCCTCCGCTTTCGCGATCCCGAGGCCCTGATCCGCACCGGCCATGACGGAGCGGAGGTCGATCACCACGTCGTCGGCCCTCGCCTCTCCCGGCTTTCCCTTGCCGTCTTCCGGCTCGTGCACCCCGAAAGCCAGCTTCAGGCTCTCGTCGGCGGAATCCATCCGGAGGACGAACTGCGGCGCGGCATTTCCCAGCAGGACTTCCGAAGCAACCGGATCGTAAAACAGGTAGGAATTCCCCGCGCCGACCAGGATCGGCATCCCGTCGCGGGGATCCAGGACGGTCAGGCTGTGCCGGTTGGGCTGTTTGCCCGCAACCATGAACCGAAGTTGGATGCCCTCGAAGTCGAGGGTGCCCCGGACTTCGAAGGTCGAGATCTTTCTGTCCTCCAGGGTGATGCGCGGCGCCAGCCGGACCAGCTCCCCGACAGACGCATCACCGAACGCCGGACTCCAGCCCGCCGCCAGAAGCCCCGCCACCATCCACACAACGAATATCTTTTTCATGCTCCCCCCTGACAACAGGCCGCATACATTGGGGCCGTGCACCATCGATCCGACCTATCCGCCCGGCGGCTTTCTCTTCTCTTCCTCCTCCTGAAGGACACGCCGCAGGACCTTGCCGATCAGCGACTTGGGCAGCGAATCGCGAAACTCGACGTACCGGGGCACCTTGTAGGCCGTCAGGCTCTCCCGGCAGAAGGCCCGGAGCTCGTCCTCGGTGCACGTCCCGTCCGGCCTCAAGACGACCCAGGCCTTGACGGCCTCCCCCTGCTCGGGGTCCCGGACGCCGGCCACGCCCACTTCAAGCACCGCCGGGTGGCGGGCGATGACCTCCTCCACCTCCCCGGGGAAGACCTGGTGGCCGCTGGGCTTGATCAGCTCCTTCTTGCGCGAGGTGATGAACAGGTAGCCGTCCCCGTCCAGGTGGCCGACGTCGCCGGTGTACAGCCATCCATCGCGCAGCATATCCGCGGTGGCTTCCGGATTGTTCCAGTAGCCCTGCATCAGCTGCGGCGACCGGATGACGATCTCGCCGGTTTCCCCGGTCGGCATCTCCTTCTCGGCGGTGAGGATGTCGACGATCTTCACCTCCACGTCCGGGGTGGGCAGGCCGACGGCCCCCTCCTTCCACGTTCCCAGGATCGGCCCCATGGCGATGATGCCCGACTCCGTCAGGCCGTAGGCTTCGACGAGTTTTCCGCCGGTCAGCGCCTCCCAGCTCCTCTTCGTCTCCGGCAGGAGCGGCGCGGCGGCGGCCACGCACATCTTCATGGACCGGAAATCGATCTTTCCGGACTTCACCTCCGGGTTGTTCATCAGGCCGATGAACAGCGTGGCGATGCCCGGGAAGAACCTCGGCCGGGTCGTCCGGATGGTGGACAGCAGGTCGGGCACGTCCCGCGGGTTGGGCACAAGGACAATGGGCACCCGGGCGTGAAGCAGGGTCGAGACCAGGATGATGTTTCCGTAGATGTGGAAGAGCGGCATCAGGAGGACCGTGACGTCCTCCCAGTCGGTGAGGAGCGTGGAGAACCAGGAGCGCGTCTGCATGCCGTTCATGAAGATACTTCCGTGCGACAGCATGACGCCCTTGGGCGTGCCCGTGGTGCCCCCGCTGAAGAGGATCAGCCCCGTGTCGTCCCGGTTCAGTTTCACCTCCGGAAGCGGCGATCCTGCGTATTTCCGGATGGCGTCCTGCAGCCGGAGGTCGCCGGCCTCAAGATCGACGGCATGCCCCTGCTTCTTCTCCATCAGGAGCCCGAAGAGGAAGCGCTTCAGCGGCGCCAGGTACTCCTTGACCGACGTGGCGATGACCGTCTTCACGCCCGTCCGGTCCTGGACGCTCTTCAGCAGACGGTAGAACGGGGTCATGACGACGGCGATCTCCGCCCCGACATCCTGCAGGGTGTGCACCAGCTCTGCCTCGCCGTAGAGGGGATTGACCGGCACTGCGATGCCCCCGGCCTTCCAGACGGCGAACTGGCAGATGAGCATCTGGGGGATGTTGGGCATCATGAGGGCCACGCGGTCGCCCTTCTTCACGCCGAGCCCGGCGAGCGCCCGCGCCACCCCTTCCACATGTCCCAGGAACTGTGCATAGGTGATGACGGCTCCCTTGAACCATATCATCGTGTGTCCCGGGCGCTGCCGCGCGGTGTCGTACACCACGTCCAGCAGGGTCCGGTCCGGATACGGCTCCAGGGTGTGGGGCACCCCCGCGTCATAGTTTTTGAACCAGGGAAAATCAGGCAAACCGGACCTCCTTTCGGATGGGGGGACAAGCTTCCATCTGTCCCAGTTCACTGCTTCATGACGGGTCTCTGCTTTCTCCTTTATGATAGCGGCCCGGAAGCAGGGGCAGCAGGTGGCGGAACATTCATTCACCCGCTATGTGAACCTCAAAGACGGTTCCGGACACTACCAGCGGTCCGATATCCGCAGCAAAGCCGGGGTCGTCCAGTTTCCGGCGCAGGTTCTGCTCGAATTCCTTCCGTGAAACCCGATGGCCTTCCCGATTCATATACTCGAGAAAACATTGAACCACCCGATCCGCCCGGGCATTCGTCCTCTGGAACGCCGTCCACAGGTCGAACAGGTCGCGTCCTTTCTTACGCTGATAGAGTGCGCGGACTTTTGTCCCCAGCAACTCGTCGAGCCCGTATGTAAGAATGGTGGCTGTGCCGGAGAACCATCGGGATTCAACGGTCAGGTTGTGCTCTTCAAATCCAAGGACCGAAAAATGTTCGCGCGAATTGATCTCCACCTTGAATTTTAACGGCATACCGTCTTCGGATTCCATCCGGTAGACACAAGTCACCCGCCCCTCCGAACGGCTCCGCTTGGGGCTTCCCAACCAGGGATTTAACTTTTCCTGGAGGGAATCCAGGATTGGTCCGATTGGCCCGGGATGAATCTGAACAAGGTCGATGTCTTCTGAATAGCGGAGAGGAGCCACGTGCAACTTGAAGAGGGCCGTCCCGCCGCGAAAGGCAAGATTCCCCGCGATCATGGGATGATTGAAAATCTCGATCAGCGCCCGACAGATGATCAGATCCTGCTCGACCTGCTCCCTTGTGGACCAAGGTGCCGATTTCCCCCACTCCGTGATGAAGTCCCGGGGAATCAAATATCCGCCTCCACCTGCGCGTTCACAAGGACCCGCCAGCGCTTGTCCCTCCCGAGCCCGGCGACGGGCAGTGACGGAACGAGCGGTGTCGATACCGGTTTCTTTCTGGAAACATAGGCTGCCAACCCTTCTGTCAGACTTCGCTTCCCTACCAGGTCCAGAAGCCAGCCAAGCCGCTGTGCCCAGGCGATGGGCGAAAGTTCGGCCAGCCGCTGCAATTCAGCTGCGTCCATCTTCTCCGACAGTTCTACCAGGATGGTCGCGACATGGTCCAGGCCCGCCGCATGTTGTGAATACCCCACCAGGTCAAAGGCGGTTGCCGCGGGAGTCGATATTCGCAGGTACCCGCGGGGGGTTTTGAAATCGACGACCGGGATCCGGTCCATGTTTTTTCGCGCTATGAACTCCACCCGCACCTGGCCGCATGAAATGCCCGCCTTGTTCCTGGCCGTCACAACCTGGAATACCTGGGGGCGCTGGTGTGCCGCCCCGTGATATTCCGCGGCGCTGAGCAGCCCCGCGTAGTACTTTTCGCCCAGGTGCTCCATCAAGGCGGGAATGAAGTGCGCCGCCGGCAGGCACCCTGCACTCCTGAATTCGGGGGAAACAATGACATGGAATCCCCGGTAGGGCATGGCAATCTCGCCCTTCTCACGCAAGCGCCGGAGCGCCGCGCGGAACGCCGGACCGCTCAGTCCCAGGGCGATCGACGCCTCCTTGGCGCTGAAACAGTATCGGCCACGTGACACCAGATCCAGGATGAATGTCCGGGCGCTCATTGAATCTCACCGAAGAATGGATTGCTCGGCGAAAGTAACGCTTTTCGTTACTTTTGTCGAGTGATTCATCACATCGTCCGTATCCGGCCGGCGACATCGAAAAAGAAAGCGCGGGACCAGACCGTCAGGGTCTCGGGATTCAGAATAAAGGGCTCCACCTCCTTCCGGGCGCGCTCGACATCGAGCCGGTCGATGGCCGCGACGAGCAGCCGGTCCAGGTCGGTCTTCGTCATCGGGGCCGGCTCTCTCCAATGGCCGCTCTGCCGCATTCGCTGCTCCAGGTGCGGCAGGTCCAGTTCCGGGTGATTGGCCGCATACCAGACGAAGTCATACCAGTCCCGGCCCTTCACGCGGGTCTTCCACTGGCGACAGAGGAGGGCGTGCATCTTGCCGGCGAAGAGGTCCGGCAGTACGTACGTTCGTACCGTGAAAGGAATTGGATGGAGGAGATATTTCGCCTCCGTTGAAAACCCCGGCGGCGGATCCGGATCGACCTCGAGCCGGATCCGGATTGCCTGGCCCCGGGGCAGTTCCCGGACGAGTTCCGGCCCGACCTGAACCGTCAGCAGTTGCCGCATGGTGTCGGCCTTCACGAATGCCGACTGAACGGGTCCGGCCACCTGCTTCGCCTTCTCCGTCACCGTCACGTCAAAGCCGAAGGCCCGGATTTCCCGCTCCAGCGAACGGGTGTAACGGGAAATCACAAACCCGGGATCCGGTTCCAGCAGCGAAAAATCCAGGTCCTCGGAAAAGCGGTCCAGCCCGTGAAAGATGCGGAGGGCCGTTCCACCGTAGAAAGCGGCCTTTTCAAAGAAACGGCTCCGCCAGAGGCCGAGCAGGGCCACCTCCTGGAGGATCTCCCGCAGGGCGCGGGTATAGTCCTCCAGGCGGCGGCATTCGTAGCGGGCCAGCATGCGGGCGACGGCTTCATTCATGCGGCAGCCTCTCCTCCCCGCCCGGATGGCGCACGACGGAAGCGGCGAGGCGGATCCGCCGGGAGCGGTAAAGGGCCGCGATCGCTTCCAGCCGGGCAGAATCCATGCCCACCAGGCCGGCCGGATCGATCCTCAGGCTTTCCAGAAGGTAACGCCGCATGTCGCCCGCGGAGCGCACGCCCGAGCGCCGGTCGTCCCGGATCCGGTCCGCCAGGGCCTTTTC
>CAZXMK010000173.1:0-6583 GCA_964641935.1 uncultured Syntrophaceae bacterium | reverse complement strand
CAGGGCGATGACGAGCCAGGAGATCCAGTCGCCCGCCGATTCGATCCGCATGCAGGCGTAAAACAGCGCCGGGATGCAGATCATCGTCATCAGGAGGCCAAGGTGGTACAGGCGGTCGCCCACGATCCACCACGCGGCAGCCCGGGGCGCGCGCTTCTTCATTTTCTCGAAGAGCGGGTAATCCCTCGAAGGACTTACGGGACGGGAACGACGGGTCACTTCGCCCTGACTTTATGGGTGTTGATCGTGGAGGCCGTCAGGCGATCCCCCCAGCCAACGAGCTTGCCGTCGATAAAAACAACGGGCGTACACTCTTCCTTCACTGACAGGACTGTGACGTTCTTCGTCTCGGTCTGATAATAAAGGATGCCAACCCTCTCTCCCCCCGTCGCCTCGTAAGACTCGCTCAACGTGGGCGGCCCCATGATTTTCACGGCCTCCGTCTGCGGCATCCCGACCTTGAGCATCATCAGGTTCTCGTTGTTCTTCCGGATGGAGGCCCCGCAGCCCGCCAGAAGGAGCAGAACAACAAGGATTGCCAATGCTTTTCTCATCATTTGTCCCTTTCCCTTTTTTTCGTTCCCTCCAATACTTAACGAACGCTTATGATGAAATCAATAGGAAATGGCTTATGCAGATTCTTATGTCATATATTGCATAATAAAATCGATAAATTATGTCATGCACCTCCGATGCTTTTATTAAAATTATTTACCTAAAGGAACTTGACATTTTTCACGCCACCGGGCAGGATTCACCCACCCGGTAGCCCACTCGAATCTTCGTAGAGGCTGCTTGTTTTGATTCTCGATTTGCTTGCCAACGGGTGCTGTGGACTCCCTGTTCCCCGGTTTCATTCGGGAGGGGTTGTGTTTTGCTGCCATGGCGCCTTTTTAATTTATCAAAGGATATCAAGTCAGTGCGGTTGTCCGCAGACCGGTAGCCGGCGTCCGGATGCGGCAGCGGGCCTTTCTGCAATCCAAATTCAGCTTGATCCGGAAGCGTGACGGGAAAGGGGACCTTCATGAAACATGCAATTGCACTCAGATCGGACCGCGGGAAAAGGAGCATCCGGTCCGGTCCGTTGGGAATCGGGACGTTCCTGATCCTGACGCTGCTCTTGTCTACCCAGCCTTCCTTCGCCGTGGACCTGCTCGGCGCGTATGGACTGGCCCTCAAGAACGATCCCCGGTTCGTCGGCGCCCGCTACGAGCGCGATGCCTCGGTCGAAAAGCTGAGCCAGGCCAGGGCGGGGCTTCTGCCGAAACTGACGGCCGAAGGGGTGTACACGCAGACGCGACAGAACATCATCAGCAGCGACAACACCGTCTACGGCCAGGGTTCATCGACCTTTCCCACAACGGAATATTCCATCTCCCTTGTTCAGCCCCTGTTCAACATGGCCTCCTGGGCCAGCCTTCAGCGTGCCCGGGCGACGGCCAAAGGGGCGGACCTGAAGCTGGAGGCGGCGAAGCAGGACCTGATGGTCCGCCTGGCCAAGGCCTACCTTGGGGCGCTGGCGACGCGCGACAACCTCGATTTCATCAGCGTCGAGGAGACGGCGGTGAGCCGGTACCACGAACTCGTCACCGGCAGGTTCAGCTCCGGCCTTACGTCGAGAACGGACTTTCTGGATGCCAAGGCCAGGCTGTCGGACGTCCGGGCGAGAAAGATCGCCGCCCAGAGCAACCATGACGACGCGTTCCAGTCGCTCAGGGAGATCATCGGGCAGGATGTCGAAAAGGTTGCCGCCGTCCGTGAAGAGCTGCCCCTGATCAGCCCGGATCCGAACAACATCGATACATGGATCGAGGCCACGGTGAAGCAGAGCCCCTCCCTGGAGATACAGCGGCAGGCCGTGGAGGAGGCCCGTCACGAGGTCCGCCGGCAGCAGGCGGGGCATTATCCCTTCATCAACCTGGAAGCGGAATACGACCGGACAAAAACCGAGGGCACCCTTTTCGGGGGCGGCAGCGAAGTCGAAACGGCGTATGTTCTCGCCCGGCTGACCATTCCGATCTTCGAGGGCGGCGTCGTGGCGTCCCGCACCCGGGAAGCCAGGAGCCTGCATCAGGCCGCAGCCCAGGAAGAGGAGCGCCAGACGCGGGCCGCCAGAAAGGAAACCCGGGCCGCCTATCTCGGCGTCATCAGCTCCATCGACCGCGTGAAGGCCCTGCGGGAGGCCCTGGAGGCGCAGAAGCTGGTCATGGAAGCCAAGCGGGAAGGGTACCGGTCCGGACTCTATACGGTTCTGGCCGTCCTGGACGCCGAGCGCGATCTCTACCGGGCACGCCGCGATTACGCCGTGGCCCGATACGATTACATCATGAACAGTCTGCGCCTGAAGAAGGCGGTGGGCACCCTGAGCGACGGGGACATCGCCTCCATCAACGACTGGTTTGATAAGGAGCCGTGAGGCGGTACGGGTTTGCATGAACCCCGGAACGCGCCGTTGCAGCGGATCGTGTGAACATCCCGGACCGGGAGCCGGTCAGGCATTCCGTTCCGGGACCCTGTTTTTTTATGGCAGGCATTTTTCCCCTTATCTTCCCGGCGGAGGAGCGGCGCCTGGAAAGCGGCAGATTTCTTGAGAGGGCACCATGTGGCGACTGAAAGGCAGGAACAGGGCGGCGGACAAGTCGAATAGGGCGAAGAACGGCCGGGGAAAGAAACCGCGGCCGTACCGGTTCGAGGCCCTGGAGCCGCGCCTCCTTCTCTCTGCGGACGTCGGACTTCCCGTCGATGACCTCCAGGCCGTTCCCGGAATCGCGGCGCCGGTGATCGAAGAGGCCGCCCCCGCGGAAGTAGAAACCGTCCAGGCCGGAGACAATCTGGATGCGACGGCAGTGGCTGAAATCGCCGGCGATGGGACAAGCGGGACCGTGGTCCAGGTCCAGACCGCAACGACTGATGCCGCGGCCACGGACGATTCCTCCGCATCCACCGCCACCACCACGCCTGCTCCATCCGCAGTCCTGCCTGCCCAGGACAGCCGCTGCGAGCTCATCATCGTCGATCCCTCCGTTCCCGATGCCCAGTCCCTCATCGATGCCCTGCTCGAAGACTCCGGGAAAGACTGGTCCGTCGTGACCGTCGTGGACGGTCTCCAGAAAGAGAACGCTGCCGCGACGGCCGCCGCCGAACAGGGTGACGCCGGTGCTTCCAATCCCGACACGACCGACCGATCCGGCGTGTTCATCTACTATCTCGATGCCGGCAAGGACGGCGTCGGGCAGGTGACGGACATCCTGAAGCAGTACACGAACCTCGACGCCGTGTACATCCTGTCCCACGGAGCATCCGGCGAGATCAGCCTCGGGACGACGGCGGTGCTTCAGAACGTGCTGCAGGACCGGGCGGCGGAGATTGCGGCCTGGGGTGACTCTCTGAAGGATGATGCCGACATCCTGCTGTACGGCTGTGACGTGGCCTCCGGCGAGGCAGGCGTTGAGTTCGTCCGGACCCTGTCCTCGCTGACCGGCGCGGACGTGGCCGCCTCGACGGACAAGACGGGCGCGGCCGAGGCCGGCGGCGACTGGAACCTGGAATACCGGACCGGCGCGATCGAGGCGGCGGCCCTCTTCGCATCCGGAGACGGCGGGTACCGCCACCTGATGCAGGACTTCGCCAGTACGAGCGCCGACGAGACCCTGACGGGCACCAATTCGGGCGACAACTACATCTTCTCCGACGGCTGGGGCAACGACGCCGTCAGCGAGACCGGCGCGACCGGAACGGACACCCTGAATTTCTCCGCCGTCACGGCGGATCTCACCTTCACCATTCATGCCGGCGGCACCGTCTCCGTGACCGACGGCACGAACACCCTGAGCGCCGTCGCCGACATCGAGCGGATCATCGGCGGGTCGGGCGATAACACCTTCATCTTCGAAAACGGCGCGGTCTTCGCGGGGACCATCGACGGCGGCACCGGCGGGACGAACACCCTCGACTACGCGGCGTACACCACCTCGGTGAGCGTCGACCTGGCCGGCGGGCTGGCCACGGGGACGTCGGGGATCGGCAACATCCGGAACGTCCGGGGAGGCTCGGCCGCGGACACCCTGAAGGGCGACGGCCAGGCCAACGTCCTCACCGGCGGCGGCGGGGCCGACACGCTGACGGGACGCGCCGGGGACGACACGTACCGGATCACCGACGGCGGCGGGACCGACACGATCGTCGAAGTCACCGGCGAAGGCAGCGACACCCTCGACTACGCACTCTACACGTCGGCCGTGACGGTGAACCTGGCGGCCGGGACGGCAACGGCCACGGCGGGCGTCGCCTCCATCGAGAACGTGACCGGCGGTGCGGGAAACGACGTCATCATCGGGGACGACAACCCCAACGTTCTGTACGGCGGCGCGGGAAACGACACGATCACCGGCGGCGCGGGTGCGGACGTGCTGGGCGGAGGCGCGGGCGTCAACACGCTCACCGGCGGAACCGAAGACGACACGTACATGCAGGCCGGCGGGACCGACACGATCGTCGAGAACGCCGACGAGGGGAGCGATACCCTGGACTACTCGGCCCATTCTGCCGGTGTGACCGTGACGCTGGGCGGGGCCGCGACAGGCGTCTCCGGGATCGTGACGAACATCGAGAACGTGACCGGCGGGGCCGGGAACGACGTCATCACCGGCGATGCCAACGTCAATGTCCTCTCCGGCGGGGCGGGGAACGACACGATCATCGGCGGGGCGGGGAACGATACGCTGTCCGGCGGGGCCGGAGACGACACCTACGTATTTGCTGCGGGCGGCGGGACCGACACGATTCTCGAGAGTGCGGCCGAGGGGAGCGACACCCTCGACTATTCCTCCTACGGGTCTGCGGTGACGGTTGACCTGGGAGCCGGGACGGCGACGGCCACGGCGGGCGTCGGCAACATCGAGAATGTCACCGGCGGCGCGGGGGACGACACGATTACCGGCGACGCGAACGCCAACGTCCTGTCGGGCGGTGCGGGGAACGACACGATCATCGGCGGTGCGGGGAACGACACGCTGTCCGGCGGGGCCGGGACGAACACCCTGTCCGGCGGCACGGACGACGACACATACGTGCTGACGTCCGGCTCCACGAACACCATCACCGAGAACGCCGACGAGGGAAGCGACACCGTCGACTACTCCTCCCATGCGACGGCCGTGACGGCGATGCTGGGCGGTGCGGCGACGGGCGTCTCCGGAAGCCTGGTCAACATCGAGAACCTGACCGGCGGCTCCGGTGCCGACACGCTGACCGGCGACGCGAACGCCAACATCCTGAACGGCGGCTCCGGCAACGATATGCTCGTCGGCGGAACGGGGAACGACACCTACGCCTTCGGCAACGGCTGGGGCACGGACGTCATCGTCGATTCCAGCACGGCGACGGATACGGACGTCCTCGACTTCTCCTCCGTCTCGGCGAATCTGGCTGTTGCGGTCCTCGCGAGCGGCGCCCTCTCCGTGACAAGCGGGGCCAATGCCCTGAACAACGTGGCCGTTGCGGAGCGGATCGTCGGCGGCAGCGGGAACAACACCTTCACCCTGGCGGCCGGCGCGAACTTCGCGGGATCCGTCGACGGCGGCACCGGCGGGACGAACACCCTCGACTACTCCGCCTGGACCACCGACGTGATCGTGAACCTCTTCGGCGGCGCTGCGACGGGGATCGACGGGGCCGTGAGCAACATCCGGAACGCCGTCGGCGGCTCCGGGTCCGACATGTTCATCGGCGACGCGAACGCGAACACTCTCACCGGCGGCGCGGGCGACGATTACTACTACTTCTTCGTCGACGGGGAGGCCGACACGATCGTCGAGGCCGCCGGCGGCGGCAGCGACACCCTGGATTACTCCGAATACGGCGCCTCCGTGACGGTGAACCTGGCGACCGGGACGGCGACGGATGTCGTCACAGGATTTACGAACATCGAGAACGTGGTCGGCAGCACCGAGGTCGACACGATCACCGGCGACGCGAACGCGAATTACATCGCGGGCCGGGCGGGGAACGACATCCTGGCCGGCGGCGGCGGAAACGACACCTACATCTTCAAGGACGGCTGGGGAACCGACACGATCACGGATACCGCCGGGACGGATACCCTGGACTTCTCGGCCGTCACCTATGACCTGACCTTCACCATCCACACCGACGGAACGGTCTCCGTCACGGACGGCACCAATGCGCTGAGCCATGTCGCCGGGATCGAGAAGCTCGTCGGCGGGAAGGTGGTCAACACGTTCGTCTTCGAGGACGGCGCGGCCTTTGCCGGGATCATCGACGGGGGCGACGGCCTCACCAACATCCTCGACTACTCCGCCTGGACCGTCGGCGTGTCGGTGAGCCTGCCGGCCGGGACAGCGACGGGAACGAGCGGGGTCACCGGCATCAACAAGGTCATCGGCGGCACGGCGAACGATACGATCGCCATTGCCGACACCTGGGGGAACGTCACCGTCGGCGACGCCTCCGCGGCCGATGCCGACGTTCTCGACCTCTCCAGCGTATCGGCGGACCTCACGGTGACCTTCAACGCCGACGGGACCATCTCCGTCTCCGACGGCACGAACGACCTGACCGTCGC
>CAZXMK010000172.1:0-6643 GCA_964641935.1 uncultured Syntrophaceae bacterium | reverse complement strand
CTGTCCCCGATCCAGACATTGTTCCCGAGCTTCACGGGGGCCACCGCCAGGGAGGAGTCGGAGCGATCGTAGAGACCGTGCCAGTCCGCGTCGGTGATATAAGCCCCATGGGCCATCATGCAGCTGTCGCCGATGGTGATTTCCCGGGCGGCGGAGATTCGCACGCCGGGGCACAGGAGGCAGTAATCGCCGATGTCGATCCGGCCACCCGTCTCCAGGGTGGACCAGACGGTGAGGCGAACCCTCTTGTCCGGGGCGGCAATGACGTGGGCGTAGTGGCCGAGCGTGATGGGGCCTCCGAAGACCTCCACATACCAGGGCTTCATGTAGGTCCCCCCCCGGCCCAGGCGGTCGAAATGGGGCCGGAGAAAGTAGTCCGCGTACCAGGCCTGGAAGGCCTGGTCGAGGCGCTTGAGGATATACGGGCGGTGTTCTCTCAGCATGGGCCCCTCCGAACCGCCTCCGGACCTCCTCCCCTCAGCGCGGGCCCCCGTTTTCCCAGAAACCGTGCCGGAACAGACGACTCCCCGGCGTCAGCCCGTAGAGCGCATCATAAGCCAGGAGCACCGCCGCCGCCGTCCATGCCGTCCGTTCCTCCGGCCAGATGACGGCATCGGGAAAGGTCACTCCCATCCAGTAGGACCCGTCGTCGTACTTCTTGTCCAGGATCCAGCTGAAGACGGCCTTGGCCCTTTCATGTTCTCCCACCGCATCCAGGGCCAGGACCAGTTCCGACGTCTCCGCCATGGTCGCCCACGGACGGTCGCAGACGCACCGGACCCCCCAGTCGGGAACGACGAACCGCTCCCAGTAGCGGTCGATGCGCCGGCGGGCGTCCTGTCCCTGGAAGGCGCCGCAGAGAACCGGGTAATACCAGTCCATGGAGAAGCGGGATTTGATCATGTTGAAGTGGTTCGGCTTATGCTGGATGGCGTGTCCGAGCTTCCCGAGGGCTTCCTCCCAGCGGGGCATCTTCCGTCCCTGGCGCCCGGCCATGGACAGGGCGCATTTGACGCTCATGAAGATCGAGCTGGATCCCGTCAAGAGGGCCATGGGATCGGCAACGCCTTCCTTATTTCGGGCCCAGTAGATCTCGCCCGTCGGGGCCTGGAGGCCCAGGGCGTATTCGATCCCCCCCTCGACCATCGGCCAGAAGGAAAGCGCCGCATCCCAGTCGCCGGTTACCAGGCCGTAGTGGAAAACGCCCACGGCGACATAGGAGGAAAAGTTGGAGTCCTTCGTCGGGTCCTCCACGACACCGTCCCGGACCCCGGACCACCAGCTTCCGTCCACGAGCTGAGTATCCGCAAGCCACCGGTAGGCACGCTGCGCCTCTTCCAGGCGTCCGGCCACGACGAGCCCCATGGCGCTTTCCACATGATCCCACGGGTCCGTTTTACCGCCTGTGGACCAGGGGATTTCCCCGTTTTCCTTTTGCACGCCGGCGATGAATCCGGCGGTTGCTTCGACGTCCAGTCTCAGGTCCGGCTTCAGGGCCGGGCGGGTCGAGGTTCGCTCCATATCAGCAACCCTTCTTCAGGTAGAGTACGATGCTCTTAGCAATCAGCGGGTTCAGCATTTGGTCGAGGATGACCGTGAGCCTGGGTTTTTCCATGATGTCCCATTCCAGAAAACGCT
Source organism: uncultured Syntrophaceae bacterium (assembly GCA_964641935.1). GTDB lineage: Bacteria > Desulfobacterota > Syntrophia > Syntrophales > PHBD01 > PHBD01. The sequence continues at coordinate 5,005 of CAZXMK010000172.1, read as the reverse complement.
TGTAGAGATTCACGGGCCGCGAGTCTTCCCGCTTGTGGCCCACAAGGCACTTGAGCCACCAGTAGGGGGCGTGAAGGCCGTGGCGGTAATCAATCCCCCGAAAGGCGGCGCCCGCATCTTCCAGGAGGCGTCGGATCTCACGCTTCCGGTAGATCCGGATATGGCCCCCGGGCTCGTTGTGGTAAGCCTCCGAGAGGGCCCAGCAGATCCGCTCCGGTAGCCAGCGGGGAACGCTCACCACCAGGTCCCCGCCCGGCCGGAGAACCCGCATCAGTTCGGACACGGCCTTTCGGTTGTCCGGGATGTGTTCCAGCACCTCCGAACAGATGACGATGTCGAAGGCCCCATCGGGAAAAGGCAGCCGCGTCACGTCGGACTTGATGGCCATGACGGCACCCCGGCAGCCGTTCTCCTGGCTCATGACCCAGAGGGTGCCCCCGGCCTTGCGGAGGTCCTCTTCGTTCAGGTCGAGCCCGACGGCGGTAATGTCGGCCCTCCGGAAGGCCTCACAGATATGCCGGCCCGTCCCGCAGCCGGCGTCGAGAACCTTCATTCCCGGCCGCAGGTCCAGGCGCTCAAAGTCGACGGTGAGCATTCATGGCCTCCCGGTAGACATCCACGCCCCGCTGGGCGGCATGCCGCCAGGTGAACGCTCCCTTCACGCGCTCCAGGCCGGCCCGTCCGAGTTCCTCCCTCTTTTTCGGGTTGTCCAGGAGGTCCTCGATGGCTCTCTCCAGGGCCTCCCGGTCGGCCGGGGGAACCAGGATGCCGGCGTCTCCCACCACTTCGGGAAGCGCCCCGCCGGTCGTGCTGATGACGGGCACACCGCAGGCCATCGCCTCGCCGGCGGGCATTCCGAACCCTTCATACAGCGAGGGGATGACGGCCATCGTGGCCTTGGCGTAATACCCGGCAAAGTCCTCCCAGGCAATGCGGCCGGTAAAGGTCACCGTGTCACCCAGCCGCAGGTCTTTTACGAGGCGTTCGATGGCCCCGTCCTTCTTGGGCTGCCCGATGACGGTCAGCTTCACCGGGCGGCGCCGCCGCAGGGAATCGACGGCCTCCAGGAGGTACCGCAGCCCCTTGAGGGGCGTGTCGGCGCTGTTGGTCACGAGGATCGAGTTCTCCGGACGTCCGTTCCCGTTGGCGGGATAGAAGAAGTCCATGTTGATGCCGTTGGGCACCACCCGGAACTTGTTTTCCGGCACCCCGAAGGAACGGCTGATGTCTCCCTTCGAGCACTCGGAAACGGTGATGATCTGCGAAAAGAGCCGGGAGACCTTGATCTGCATGTCCAGAAAAGAGTACCAGCGGCGCACCTTGAGCCGCTTCAGCAGGTTCGGAGCGGCGTCGATTTCCGTATCGCGGTCCACCGTGATGGGATGATGGATCGTCGCCACCGTCGGGTAGCCGAGCTTTTCCAGCTCCAGGATGCCCCAGGACAGGCACTGGTTGTCGTGTACGATGTCGTAGGCCGGCTTCCGGTCGCGGAACCAGCGATGGACGCGGGTGCCGAAAGTCCTGGGCTCCGGGAACCCTCCCAGGCACATGTCCAGAAACTCCATGGTGTTGACCGGCGAAAGGAGATCCCGGTACCGGGTCGGGCGGAACAGGTGATCCGAATTGTACAGATCGAGGCCCGGCAGCTTGTGAAGGGTGACCCCCTCGGGCACCTCCGGGTAGGGGGGACCGGAGATGACGTCCACCTTGTGCCCCAATTCCCGGAGGGCGCGGCTCAGATACTTGATGTAGACCCCCTGTCCGCCGCTGGCCGGGTTGCCCCGGTAGGTCAGGAGACAGATTTTGAGCGATCCGGCGGATCGTTTGGACTTCTTTCCTTTTGCTGCTTTTTTTGGTTTCATGACGCGTCTCTTCCAGGCAGGCGGCAACCGCGGGGAGGGGCGATGGCGGGTACGGGGCGCGACCCCGAACGGAATCAGGACCCCCCGGCGGTAGCCCGCCGGACAATCTCCTCGGAATTTCTCATCATCTCTTCTGCTTCCCGGAGGTTCATGCCGGCCCCGAGGGCCACGCGGACGGCCTGGTCGCGGGTGATGAGATCCTGCGGCCCGTGGCTGTCCGTGTTCAGAACCAGGGGAACTTCAAATCGGCGTGCCAGGACAAGCACATGCCCGTTCGTGAGGCTGTGCCCCTTCCGGGCGGAGATCTCGAGGCACACCCCCTTCTCCCGGGCCCGCATCACGTCGGCCTCGGAAATCAGGCCCGGATGGGCCAGGATGTCCACGGCCGCCTCGATGGCCGCCCGGTTCGTCCCCGGCAGCACTGGCTCGGCAATGGTCTCCCCGTGAACGACGACGATGAGCGCTCCCAGATCCCGGGCCTCCCTGACCAGTTCGGCGATGTATTCCGGCGGGACGTGGGTCAGCTCGATACCCGGAATGACGGGCATGCCCAAGGCATGGGAGAGCTTCCGGCAGGCCTTCGCCACTCGGGGAACGATGAAATCCACATTCGAATGGTCCCCGTGATCGGTGACGGCAAGGGCGCGATATCCCCTGTCCTGAGCCCGCCGGGCCATTTCGGAAGGGATCAGCTCACCGTCACTGAAGATGGAATGGGTATGCAGATCGATCACAGAATCAACACGTTTCCCTGTAATATCGGCCAACTCCTGAACCGGAGCGGACTAATTAGCAGATTTCCGCGGGGAGGTCAACGAAATATCGCGGGCGGTCAACCGTGACTCTTGAAGAGTTTCGATGGGATGGACCGAATCGTACCACTCCTGAGGGGCAACCGCCGATCCAGGGGATTCCGTCAGGAGGAGCGCTGGGGCAGACGGATTCGCCGCCGGTTCGGGTCCGGGTGCATCCGGTAGAAGATGGCCGTGTGGCCGATGAGCCCCACGAGGGAGGCCCCGGTGGCAGCCCCGATCCGGGCGGCAAGCTCCTCCTTCCGGTCCCTTTCTTTGAAATCGTTGAACTTAATCTTAACCAGCTCATGCTCGGCCAAGGCCCCTTCCGCGGCCGCCAGTACGCCTCCGGTGAGACCCGCCTGTCCGACCAGTACCAGCGGCTTGATTCCATGGGCAAGGCCGCGAAGGTATTTCCGCTGAAATCCCTGCAGCTCCATCAGCGCCCTCCCGGCCACGTCCTTGCCAGGCTCAGCATGACCTTCCACTGGAGATCCGCGACCTCAAGGATCAGGCGGGAGAAGCGAAACCAGCCGTCGAACCACGACCGGCGGCAGAAGGACGGATCCCCGAAGGTCGCGCCATCCATCCCCGGAATGCAGCGGAAGAAACCCGCCTTCCAGGCGTCCGGGCGGAAGGGACTTCCTGTCTCCGTCGACAATCCTTCCCGCATTTCCGTTGGTGTGACCGGGGCTTCCGCCGCCCGGTCCTCCGGTGCCTTCCGTTTCCGGATCGGTGCCTCAGCTTCCGGTGTCTTCTTTCCCCCCACCGCTTTCACGGCGGGCGCCTTCGACGGGGCGCCCTTCCCGCCGGCTGCGGCGGCTGTCTTCGCCCGATCTTCCGTTCTCCCCGCCTCAACCCGGGATGATGGTTTCCCTGCCGGCGCTTTCCCCCGGCCGGAGGAATTGCTTTTATTCCTTATCCCCGGGGACCCGCCGCCGGCCTTTCCCTTCGCCGGTTTCGCAGACCTCGTGCGGGTCGGAGCGGACGGTTTCAGGGCGCTCAGTTTGCTGAGCAGTTCCTCGTTCTTCCTAGCCATACAGTATCTCCTCCGTCAGGGCCTGGAAATCTTCCGCCCCGGCACTCCGGGGACCGTAATCGAAAATGCTTTTCTGGGCGATCTGGGCCTTCACCAGGTCCACGTTGACCCGGATGGCCGTACGAAGAAGGCGCTCTCCCAGGTCGTCCCGGAGAACCTGCAGGATCTGGTCGGACAGAACCGTCCGCCGGTCGAACTTGGAGAGCAGGACCCCCCGGAACTTCAGGGCACGGTTGTACTCCTTCCGGATCCCCTCGATCTCCTCCAGGAGCTGCTTGAGTCCGAGGATGGCGAAAAACCCCACCTCCACCGGGACGATGACCTCGTCCGCCGCGGCCAGGGCGCTCCGCGTGAAGACGTTGATGCTGGGCGGGCAGTCGTAGAGCATGAAGTCATAGGACCGCTCCAGGGGGGCGAGGAGCTTCTTCAGGCGTCTCACGCCGTCGTCCCCCCGGTGCAGGATGGATTCTATGTCCTTGAGGGCGTTGTTGGCCGGCAGGACATCCCCTTCCCCCGTGGCAACGACATAGTCCGAAGGATTCCCGCCGTCCGCGAGGAGGTCCTTGATGGTCCGCCCGTCCCCTTCGATGATCAGTCCCAGGGAGGCCGAGGCGTTCCCCTGGGCGTCCAGGTCCACCAGGAGGACCCGCTTTCCCCGGCGGGTCAATCCGCCGGCCAGCCCCAGGGCGGCGGTGGTCTTGCCGACACCGCCCTTCTGGTTCGTGAAGGCGATCTTTCTGGCCATGCTCCTCCTCCTTGTCCGAGGGATGAGATGGAAGACAGGCAATCGACAGGCATTGATAATATCAATCGACCCGCGGCGCAACCACTTTTCCTCCGAGTCCCCTGAATCAGGATGCGCCTGCAATTCATTTCTCATTTTCGTATTGGCCGCTATCACTCCGACCGTGAAGTGTAGTATGATCCGGCCCGATCACGTCGACCCGCGGGCACGAATCCCGGCCGTTCGCGAGGATCGCCCGCACGGCCTTTCCGGGAGGACAGACGATGGAATACAGGATCCAGGAGAACTGCAAGGGGGTGGACTGGCACCAGGTCCAGTCCACGCTCCGGGAGGCGGGGATGGGTTTCTACGACCACGCCCGCCATCGACGGGCCTTCGAAAACAGCGAGGCCGTCGTCTTCATCTACGAGGGTGAGCGGATCATCGGCTTCGGCCGGGCCATCTCCGACGGGGCCTACCAGGCGGCCGTGTACGACATGGCGGTCGTCCCGGAACACCGGGGCAAGGGCGTGGGAAAGCTCATCATGGGGACCATCCTGAAAAAGGTCGGGCCCTGCAACGTCATCCT
>CAZXMK010000171.1:0-6647 GCA_964641935.1 uncultured Syntrophaceae bacterium | reverse complement strand
ACCACCTCCGAGACGGCAACCCCCCTCCTGGCCAGCGTCAGCAGGTCCTGGATGATGGCGGCCCCCTTGATGCCCGACTGCAGGATGTTTTCGGCATGCCGCCTCATCTGGCTGCCCTCGGGCAGCTTTTCCGCCAGCAGCTCCGAGTATCCGACCAGAACGCCCAGGACATTGTTCAGGTCGTGGGCCACGCCGCCCGCCAGCGTTCCCAGGGCCTCCATCTTCTCGACACGGGCCAGCCGCTCCTCCATCTGCCTGCGCTCCGTAATGTCCATGACGAAGCTCAGGGAAGCCGGAGCATCGTCCCAGACCATCCGCCGGGAATGGATCTCCAGCCACTTCTCCCTGCCGTCCGCCGTCACGATCCGGAACGGATAGCCCGTTTCCACCTCCTCCCCACGCATCCTTCGCCGGTGGCGGTCGATGACCATGTCACGGTCTTCCGGATGAATGAAAGCGGCGAACGGCCGCGAGGTGATCGTCTCGATCGGGTAGCCCAGGATCTGGGAGAGGGCCGGGTTGGCCAGACGGGTCTCTTCATCCTGGATGATCATGATCCCCTCCGCGGCGCTCTCGAACAGCAGACGGTGCTTCTCCTCGCTTTCCCGGAGGGCCGTCTCCATCGCCCGGCGCTCGGTCGTGTCCCGGGAAATCCCCAGAAAACCGGCCGGGGCACCCCTGCCGTCCCGGAGCATCGTGACGACCGCCTCGACCCAGAACGTGGATCCGTTTTTCCGACAGAGTTCCAGATCCACGGATGCCGTGATCTCGTCACGGGGATTGGCAATCCTTTCCGGGATGAGATTTTTTTCGATCAATCCGAACGCTGTCTGGAGGGATTCCGGGGTCACCTGCCGCTCCAGGGGGAGTCCGAGCAGTTCCTCCGCGGTGTAGCCCTGCACCCGCTGCACCGACGGGGATACCCAGACGAGCTTGAGGTTCATGTCCATGAGCCAGACGGTGTCCTGCATGTTTTCCGTGATCAGCCGGAACCGCTCCTCCGTCGCCCGCAGGGTCTCCTCGGCGCGCCGCTGGTCGGTGACGTCGCGGACGTTCATCACGAAGCCCGCGATGGCGGGATTGTCCAGGAGATTGATCCCGACACCATCCATGATCCGCTCGCCACCGCTCTTGTCCCGGATGCGAAAGCTGTTGGGAATCGCAACATTCCTCGTCTGCATGGCCTTCGCGTAATCCTCCAGGGCCCTGGGCAGATCCTCCGGGACGAACAGGTCGTAGGTGCTCGCTCCGAGCAGCTCGTCCGGCCGGTAGCCGGTGATGCGCTCGACGGAGGGCGTCACATAGGTGATGATTGCCCGCTCGTCTGTGATAAACAGGATGTCGGATGCGTTTTCGGTGATCGCCCGGTAGTATTCCTCGCTCCGGCGGAGCGCCTCCCGGGCACGACGTTTTTCGGTTATGTCCCGGGAAACGCCGTGGATCCCGATCAGGACGCCCCGTTCGTCGCGGAACCCGCTCATTACAGTCTCCATCCAGCGGGTCGTGCCGTCCTTGTGGCGGTATTCCAGGACAAGGGTCGCCGTCCTGTCGGGATCTCCCCGGCCCTGCTCCTCGAGGGCGAGCTCCCGGGCCATGGCCTCCAACCCGAAGGCCAGGGATTCCGGGGTGAACTGCTCCTCGATGGACTGGCCCATGCGCTCTTCCGGGGTGAACCCCAGAACCTTCTCAACGGAGGGCGTGACGTAAACGGTTCGCAGGTTCATGTCGGCGATCCACACGATGTCCGTCATCTTCTCCGTGATGAGCTTGAACCTGCGCTCGCTTTCCCGGAGGGCCTCCTCGGCCAGCCGGCGGTCGGTTACGTCGTGGATCGTGCAGATCATGCCGCCGTACCGGCCGTCCATCACCCGGGGAACCAGGCTCCCCGACTGGTACGTCGTCCTGCCGGCGGGGGTGACGACCGGAATGCCGTCGAAGGAAACGGGCCGGAGGGTGTCCCGGGCTCTCTGGAAAAGGGGCCGGAAATGCGTCAGGGTCTCTTCCGGAAATTCATTGAGGATCAGGACGCCTTGAATCCGATCCTTCGGGATGCCCGCGATTCCAGCCATGGGATCGTTGACAAAGACGATCCGGTCGTCCCGGTCCGTCACCAGGATGCCTTCATCGATGCGATCCAGCAGGTCCCGGTGAAAGGCGGCGGGATCGCTCATCCGGTCCTCCCCGGATAGGGGACCGGCCTGGGCGTTTCCCATTTCGGCAAGCCTTTTCCGAAGGAGCGAAAGCTCCTCGAGAAGCTCTTTCCATGTCCGGTCCTGATCCTTCAAGTCCTGCCCTCCATGACGGGCGGATCGCGCCTGAGACACGGGCGCCCTTCTTCCCTGCCCTATTTCCTGTCCAACTCGCTGCGGATCGCGGAGCCGATCTTTTCGAGGATGTAGGGCTTTCGGACGAATGCCCCCCCTCCCAGCTCCTGGACTTTCCGGACGCGATCGGATTCGGAAAACCCGCTGACGATGACGGCTTTCTGTTTCGGGCAAATTTCCGTGATTTTTCGATAGGTTTCCAGGCCGTCCATCCCGGGGTCCATGATCATGTCCAGGACAACCAGGTCAAAGGGCTTTTTCCCGAGGAGATCCAGGGCCTCCTCCCCGCTGGAAGCGGCCTCGACCCGGTAACCGAGCCGTTTCAGCATGCTCGTCGCCACTTCCCGCTGGTCTTTCATATCGTCGACGACCAGGATGGACTCGCCGCGCCCCATGTAAGCGGCCATCTCGATCCTCCCGGCGCCGGTCATGGCGGGTTCTTCCCTTGTCACCGGGAAATAGACCGAAAACGTGCTCCCTTTTCCCTCCTCGCTCTGCACGTCGATGTACCCGCTGTGATCCTTCACCGTTCCCCAGACCACGGTCAGTCCCAGCCCGGTGCCGCTCCTCCCCATCATCTTCTTGGTGTAGAAGGGATCGAATATCTTGCCGATGTCCCGGGCGGAAATGCCCTTTCCGCTGTCAGAGACCGTGAGAACAACGTAGTCCCCTTCGTTGACGTCGTCGTACCCACGGATCGGCCGGTCCAGGTACCGGTTCTCCGTCCGGATTATCACCTCACCTTCACCGGTGATGGCCTCCACGGCGTTCGAGACCAGGTTCATCACCGTCTTGCCGAGGTGAACGGGGGACCCCTTGATGTTCAGGAGCTGGCCTTCGGACTCCAACTCGGCCCGGATTTTGACATCCGGATGGTTCCCCTTCAGCTTCTCGAATTCCGGCGTCCGCAGATAATCGGACGCCACCCGGCTCAGGTTGACCACTTCCGATACGGCCACCCCTCTCCTGGCCAGGGTCAGCAGGTCCTGGATGATGGCGGCCCCCCGGATGCTCGACTGCAGGATGTTGTCGGCGTATCGTCTCGCGCTCGATCCCGAGGGCAGTTTTTCCGCCAGCAGCTCCGAGTAGCCGGTCAGGACGCCCAAGACGTTGTTGAGGTCGTGGGCCACGCCGCCGGCCAGCCGGCCGAGGATCTCCATCTTCTCCGCCCGGTTCAGGCGTTCCTCCATCCGCTTCCGCTCCGTATTGTCCCGGATGCACTCGATGGCGGCGGTGATCTGTCCCCGGGAGTCGCGAAGGACGGAGGCCGTGGCCGACAGGTGCCGGTCGCCGGGAGGCAGGTTCGGCGTGTAGGCCTCGCCGAAGAGGATCTCCCCCAGCCTGTGAACGGCCGTGTACTGCCGCTCCATCTCCCGGTCCGGGTGGAGTGCGATGTCGATCAGGATCGGTCTCCGGTAGCCGTAGAACGGAAGGGCGTACTCGTAATCGCCTTTGCCGATCATCTCCTCCGCCTTCACGCCCGTCATGTTCTCGATTGCCCGGTTCCAGGCGATGACCCTTCCGTCCCGGTCGACGACCAGCGTCGCGTCGGGCAGGAATTCGATGATGTCCCGGAGCTGCCGGCGGCTCTCCTGCAGCTCTTCCAGGACCCGCACCTGCTCCGTCACATCCTGGACCGCCACGATCGTCATCGGGACATGCTTATCCGAGGGAAGCGGGGCGGCGATCAGGATGGAATCGCGAAACTCCCCGTCCTTGCGCCGGAGCTTCGTCCTGGCCATGGCCAGGCCGCGTTCCGACAGGCCTGCGTAAAGTTCGCGCCCCACGCGCCGGAACTCCTCCTCCGATTCATACATCATGCGGGGCGTACGACCGATGATCTCGTCATCGGAATACCCCCAGCCTTCGTACAGGGCCTGGTTGACGCTCTGGAAGACGTAGTTTTTCATGATGCAGAGGGTGATGGGGGTGGTCCGGAAAATGCCGCCCAGGATCTCTTCCCGATGGCGCAGCTCCTCCTCCGCACGTTTGCGCTCGGTGATGTCCACCGCCAGCCCGTCGATGCGGACGATGCGGCCCCCATCGCCCCGGACGACCCGCGAATGCAGGGACAGCCAGACGGGGGTCCCGTCTTTCCGGCGGTGCCGGACCTCATAAGCCGGGAGGATGTCCGTGGCGTCCATGATCCGGAGGACCTCCGCCCGGTCCTCCGGATTCATGAAGATCTGCGTGGAAATATCGGTGATGCTTTCGATCAGGTCTTCGGGGGTATCGTACCCGTAGATCCGGGCCAGGGCCGGGTTCGCCGACAGGAACCGGCCTTCCGGGGTGGACTGGTAAACGCCCACCAGGGCGTTCTCGAAGAGGCTCCGGTACTTCTCCTCCCGGTCGCGCAGGGCGTCCTGCGTTTTTCTCATCTCCTCGACATTCCGGGTGATCGAGAGAATGTGGGAAACTCCATTCAGGGTCAGGATCGACGCGGACATCAGGCCCGCTATGGTTGTGCCGTCCTTCATGCGGAACCGGGCCTCCAGGTTGGTGACCCGCCCGTGCATCTTCAACTCCTCGACCAGCCTGCGCCGGTCGGCTGGATCGGCCCAGATGTCCAGGTCCACGGAGGTTCTCCCGATGACCTCCTCCCTGGAAAAGCCCGTCAACGCCTGGAACCCTTCGTTGACGTCGACGTACATCCCGTCATCCAGCCGGTTGATGTTGATGGAGTCCGGGCTCGTGAGAAACGCCTTGCGAAAGCGCTCCTCGCTTTCCCTGAGCGCCGATTCCACCCGCCTGCGCTCCGTGACGTCGCGCATGATGCTCAGGATGTATTCCTGGTGCTGCAGCCGGATCCGTCCCACCGACAGGCTGACCCGTCGCAGCTCTCCCGCCTTGTGGCGGACGTCCATCTCAAAATCCTGCAATTGCCCCTGTTCGGTGATCCTCTCGACCAGTTCTCGCCGCTGCTCCGGACGGACGAATATTCCCAGGTCGTCCGATTTCCGGCCGAGGGATTCCCTGCGGCTGTAGCCCGTTATGGTCTCCCAGGCGTCGTTCAGATCGATGATCCAGCCGTCGCTTTCGCGGCTGATCACGACGGCGTCCGGACTGGAGCGAAAGGCGGTGGTAAAGCGCTCTTCCGCGTGGCTCAGGGCCTCCTCCGCCTGCCGGAGTTCCGTGACGTCGCCGGCCGTGCAGATCATGCCGTCGAATCGGCCGTCCACCAGAACCGGCACCATCCTGCCGGAAAGCAGCATCACGCCGCCCGGAGTCTGAACGGGCGTGGACTCATAGACAATACGGTGGAGCGTTTCCTTTGCCGTCCGGTAGAGGGACTGGAGCTCTCTCCATCGGTCCGGGACCCGGTCCGAAAGGACGTCGATCCCGGTCAACCGCTCCTTCGGAATGCCTGTGATCTTTTCCACCAGGCTGTTGGCGAAGAGAATCCGGTCATGCCGGTCGGCCAGCCAGATCCCTTCGTCGATGCTCTCCAGGAGATATTCATGGAAGGCGGAGAGACCGGCACCTCCCCCCGCGTCCCCGGGACGGTCTTCTCCCGGGCGGTCCGGCCCGGCGAGCCGACTGCGAAGGGCCGCCAGCTCTTCGATGAGCTCTTCCCGGGTTTTCTCTTTGTCGTTCAAGGCTTACCTCCTGACGGCCCCGGACGGCTGCGTAGCACTGGCAAAGCGGCGATCCGCGCCCCGATCTGTCCGATAATCCTCTCCGCGGCAGCGTCATCCGCCCCGAGGACGCCGACGAGGAACCCGCCGATCCGGCGGGCATGCACGTCCCCGTACAGGGGATCCGCCGCCGCCAGCGAATCGGGGGTCCCCCCGTCCGGGCCCCGGAGGCCGCGGCCCTCCGCCGCAAGGTGGGATCGATACAGGGCGAGGGCCTTCCCGGCACCCTCCCCGTCCGCATCCATGACGATAAAAACCCGGATCCGCTTCCCCCCGTCCAGGGCCTCCGCCAGGAGTCCCCGCCGGAAGAAGGCGTAACCGAGGAGGCTCCGGGCGTAATACCGCTCGCTCCCCGGCACGACGGCCGGGATGCGCAGCATCTCCACCTCCGGGGGCCGCCCCTCCGGGTCCGGCAGCCTCTGCCCGATCGCCCGGCCGCACGCCAGGAAGTCGCTTCGCGGCAGGCTGGTCGCCCCGGTGACCTGGAGCCGAACAAAGTACCGGTCCTGGTAGAACATCGACTGGGACGGCAGGATGAAGCCCTCCACGCCGACGTCGATGCGCTCCTCCCTCCCGCGGCGGTAGTTGCTGTAAATGCCGAAGGCGTCCAGGCGGGATCCCATCCGGTAGACATCGGCAACGAGCCAGACGTCCGGGTCCGACGCGCTCACGTAGGTGGCGGTGGCGA
>CAZXMK010000170.1:0-6800 GCA_964641935.1 uncultured Syntrophaceae bacterium | reverse complement strand
GGAAGATCCAGGCCGTTGAGCTGGTAGACCGTCATGGCGAGGCCGCTGCAGTCGAATCCCGTTTCCGCGGACGTGCCGCCCCAAAGGTAAGGAACGCCGATATGGCTCGCCGCCGTTTTGACCAGTTCCTTCCGCAGGTAGGCGTCTCCCAGGGCCTTCCTTTTTGAAACGGCGTAATCCTCCGGAGCGACGATGTAGAACTCCTCGATCACCTCCGAGCGCCGCAGCGCTTCCGCGCGCTCGCGGGCCGCCTCCCGGGTCGTGAAATTCCCGAAGCGGACCTTGTACAGTCCCTCCCGGGCCTTGAAATACGTAGCATCGAGGCCCCGGCGCCGGAGACCTTCCGTAAGGCGAGCGGCGTTCTCCACGCGGGCGAACGCCCCGGCCTGAATGGTGTAATTCATCCGGGCCAGTTCCCGCCGCACGGGTTTCGCCTTCTCGGCGACAGGCCGCTCCCGCCAGACAACCCCCTTCCGGGCACCGCATCCGGTCATAATCCCGGGAAAGAAGCACAGGATCAACAGCACGGCGGCAAAGGGTTTCCAGGCAGGGACGCAATGAAAGCGGCTACAAGCCGTCATGTCGTAACCTCCAGCCGTCTTTTATCAGACTTGACGGGATCTCTCAACGGGCGTTGCGAGTGATTCCAATTCCCATCCGGGTCGAAAACGCTCCCATTGGTTTTCCCCTTATTTCTTCTTGCATTCCGGGCACTGATATTATACGGATACAATAATTTATGGATCCCGGCTATCGAGGAGCAGCCCTTGCAGATACTCCATTCTGACGAACCGCTCTTCATCAGGAGCCATTGAAACCCGTGATCGAAACCCAGATCGATCATACCGGTGAAAAGCGCCCGACTGAAAACGGCCGCCGGGAAGCCCCGTCCCTGTCATCCTGGGTTTTCCGCAACGACTTCCTGACGCGCAGGCGCTCCGCCGAGAAACTTTCCGCCAACCAGCTGATCAACATCATCAACCTGCACCACTTCAAAGGCACTCCCCTGCAGGTTCATCTCCGGGACGTCCGCTACGGAGAAGATTTCCTCGCCGAGGCTTTCCCGGAGTGTTGCCAGGATCGGACCATCACCTGCAGGTGGAAGGGGGATCCTCCGAACGGGAACGAACACCTCCGGCTTCTCAATCTTGTGATCCCCGACGGGCAGTCCGTGATCCTGGTCCCCATCCCGGAGATGGAGTCCATCAACGGCAATTTCACCATTCAAATCCCCGAAAAAGGGCTTGCCATCGGGAAGCGCTGCGCCAGGAGGCACCCAGCCCCGGTGGAGATTGCCGCCGAGATCACCCAGAGCGGCTTCACCGCCCGGGGAAACCTCATCGATTTCAGCAATCAGGCTTTCCGCATCCAGGCACAGACAGACTATCCCGACTCGTTTCACTGGTTTCACCCGGACCGGCCCATCCTGACCCGCCTTTCCATCGACGGGAACGTCGTATATTCCAGTACCTGCCGGTGCATCCGGCATACGCCGGGGGTTCGCTCCCGGGAAATCGTCCTGACGGCCCTCCCGGAACCCCTCCCCCGCACCCGGACCAAGCCGAAACGGAGTTTTCGCCACCGGATGAATCCCTCGGCTTATATCACATGCCGCCATCCCCTGTCGGGGGAGAGGATCCAGCGGGATGTCCACGACCTCTCCCTCACCGGCTTTTCCGTCTTTGAGCGCCCCGACGACGGAGTGCTTCTCCAGGGTCTGGTGCTGCCCCAGGTGCAGATTCACTTCCCCGGCGGAGCCGTCATCGCTCCTCGGGCAAGGGTGGCATACCGTCAGGAAAAGGGATCCCGGGCCCTCTGCGGACTGGCTTTTCTGGATATGGACATTCAGGAATACAAGCAGTTGAGCCACATCCTGACGAACATGACGGATCCGCACCTCTTCGTCTCCCAGGAACCGGACTTGGACGCCCTGTGGAGTTTTCTTTTCCAGACGGGATTTCTCTACCCGAAGAAGTACCGGATGATCCAGGAGTATCGCGATCAGTTCAAGGAAACGTACCGGAAACTGTACTGCAATCACCCGGAGATCGCCGAGCATTTCCTTTATCAGGAAGACGGCATCATCTACGGCCACCTCTCGATGGTCAAGGCCTATGAGCGGTCATGGATGGTGCATCACCTGGCGGCGCGACGAAAGGGATCGTTACGGGTGGCCTTGGCCATGCTCAAGCTGATCGTCAATTACTTCGAGGGGATTCACCGGCTGCCCTCCGTCCGGATGGATCATCTCGTTTTTTACTTCCGGCCGGAAAACCGGTTCCCCAACCTCGTGGGGGACTTTGCCAAGGCCATCAAAGAACCCCGGGCCTGTTCCCAGGATCTTTTCGCCTTCATCGAATTCCCCACGAACGATGAGGAGGCGGGAAGCCTCCCCCCCGGCTGGACCCTGGAAGAACTGACACCCGCCAGGCGGAGGACCCTGGAGAGCTTCTACCGCCACTTCTCGGGGGGGCTACTGATGGACGTGCTGAACGCCCGGCCGGGAGATCAGGAACCCACCGTCGAAGAGTTCTACCGGAGGAACGGGATGGTCCGGCGGGTTTCGACGCACGCCCTCCTGTACGACGGGCAGATGAAGGCCGCCCTCTGGAGGAACGAATCAGACCTGGGCCTGAACCTTTCGGAGCTGCTCAACGGCTTCAAGGTGTTCATGCTGGACCCGGCCGGCACACCCTGGAAAGCGCTCCGGGCAGCCGTCGGGCAACTGACAGCCGTGTACGGCATTCCCAAGGTCCCGGTCATGATCTACCCGGCCACCTACCCGGGTGAGCAGGGGATCAAGCAGGAAAAGCAGTACTCCATGTGGATTCTGGACGTCCAGTACGGTCGCGCCTTCATCAACTACATGGAGCGTAAGATACAGCGCAGCAAGCCGCTCCTGGCGCTGCTCCAGTGGGCCCAGAAAATGATCCAGAGATGAAAACGGACGCTCTATACAACAGCCGGATCACAAAGAACTACGTCGAGTATCTCAAGACGCATCATCCCGCGGTGGATGTCCGCGCCCTGCTCGAATATGCGGGCATGACCCCGTACCAGGTCGAAGACGCCGGCCACTGGTTCACCCAGAACCAGGTGGATCGATTCCATGAAGCCATCACCAAGGCCATTCCGAATCCCGACATCTCCCGGGAGGCCGGCCGCTTCTCGGCTCTCTCCGCCGCCGCCGGGGACGTTCAGCAGTATGCCCTGAGCTTTGTCAACCCCTCCATCGCTTACCGGATGCTCAGCCGGATCTTCACCCGGGCTTCCCGCTCCTGCATCGTCTCCACGCAGAGCCTTGGCAGACAGCAGATCGAAATTACCGTCAAGATCAGACCGGGGGTCATCGAAAAGCCCTACCAGTGCGACAATCGCCTCGGCACCCTCGAGGCCATCGGCAGGCTGTTCACGGACAAATTCGCCCGGATCGACCATGAAACCTGCATCCACAAAGGAGGAGACGTCTGCCGTTACGTCGTTTCATGGGAGATCTCCGCCAGCCATCTCTGGAAACAGATCCGGAATGCATCCCTTCTCGTCGGAGTGGCCCTGGCGGGCGTTCTTTTCTTCTTCATGGACAAGACCGAATGGGTGGTGTTCACGCTGTCTGCCATCACCGTCGTCTCGCTCCTGTCGCTGGGCCTGGAGCGGGTGGAAAAAACGGAGGTCGAGACGGCCCTCCGGAAAAAGGGTGAGCGGACGGGCGAATTGATGGACCGGATCAATACAAGCTACAACAATGCCCTCCTGGTGAACGAAATCGGGCAGGCGACCGCGAGCATCCTCAACACGAAGGATCTCCTCCGCTCCGTCATGGACTCCATGGAGCGGCTCCTCGATTTCGACCGCGGCATGGTGCTCCTGGCGAACCCGGAGAACACGAAGCTCCAGTATGCCGACGGATACGGGTACAATTCCGACGAATCCTGGTTTCTCCAAAATACATCCTTCCATCTGGACAAGCCACATTCCAGGGGCCCCTTCATCGTCTCCTTCCGGGAGCAGAAGCCGTTTCTCGTGGACGACATCGAACAAATCCGGCCTGAGCTGTCCGCAAAGAGCTATGAATATGCCCGCTTCATGGGTGTCAAGGCCTTCGCCTGTGTTCCCATCCTTTACGAAGGACACGCGGAGGGAATCCTGGCCGTGGACAACTACCGTTCCCAGCGCACCATGAGCCAGAGCGATCTGAACCTGCTCCAGGGCATCGCCCCCCAGATCGGCGTCAGCATCAACCGGGTCCGGAATTACGAGAAAATCCGGGAAAGCGAGGAACGATTCCGGAGCCTCGGCGAAAATGCCCCCGATATCATCTACACGCTGGACTCGGAAGGAACCTACACGTATGTCAATCCCGCATGGGAGGCCCTGCTGGGGCACGAGTCCGGGGAAGTCATCGGGAAATCCTTCACCGACTTCGTGAGGGAAGACGACTCCTCTTCCTATTCACGGATCTTCAAGCGGATCCGGGAAAACGGGGAAACGGTGAAGAGCGAAATGGGCCGCATGATCGGCCGGGACGGAACGGAGCGGCTTTTCAGCATCAGCGCCTGTCCCAACGTGGATCCCTCGGGGCAGTTGAAGGGGATCGTGGGGACAATGAAAGACATGACCGCCCTCGAAAAGAGCCATGCGATGCTGCAGGCGGCTTTGCAAAGCACCATCAAAGCCATCTCCGACATCGTCGAATCCCGGGACCCCTATACGGCGGGCCACCAGCGTCATGTCCGGGACCTGTCCACAGCGATCGCGGAAGAGATGGGGCTGTCGGACGACCGCATCGAGGGTCTCCAGATGGCGGCCCTGATCCACGACATCGGCAAGATGCAGATCCCTGCCGAGATCCTGAGCAAACCGGGACGGCTCAGCGCCATCGAGATGAGCCTCATCCAGACCCACCCGGACGTCGGCTTCCGGGTCCTCCGGAACATCGAATTTCATCACCCGGTGGCCCAGATCGTACATCAGCATCACGAACGGTGCGACGGCTCCGGCTACCCGGGCAACCTGGCCGGCAGGGAGATCCTGCTGGAGGCGAGAATCCTGGCCGTGGCCGACGTGGTGGAAGCGATGATGAACCACCGCCCCTATCGTCCGGCCCTGGGCATCGAGAAGGCCCTCGACGAAATCGTCGCGAACCGGGGAAAGTACTACGACCCGGAAGTCGTGGACGCCTGCCTGCGCCTCTTTCGGGAGAAGTCCTTTACCCTACGGTAGTCCCGGAATCTGCGGACGGTTTCCGCCCCTTGCAGAGGATCATGGGCGTATAGGTGAACCGGCGGGGATCATTGAAAAACGCATTGAAATCCGAAAAGAATCCCTGATAGCCGCCCGGGTAGTCATCGAAGGCGCCCTGGACCTGCACGGCGGCCACTTCCAGTTTCTTTGTCCAGTTGAAGAGGTCGGAGGCCCGGACATCCCCGTAAATCAGATGGTGGGCCTTCATACGGACCTCCACATCCCTGTATTCCAGGTCGTAAAGATAGGAGTAGAGCTTGCGCCCGGCATAGGGATCGAAGTTCAGATCCCTTTCAAACAGCTTCATCCCCTCATGCAGCGTCTTGTCCATGGATTCCGGGAGCGGATAGTGGCTCAGGCAGTTGTAATCCAGGTCCATGAGGCAGAGCCAGCCGTCCGGTTTCAGGCAGGCGGTCAGGTTGCGTACGATATCGAGGCTTTCCCGCAGATTGTACTCCAGGACGAAACGAATCCAGATGAGGTCGAAGGGTTCCATCGGGGGCAGGGGTTGCCTCAGGTCGTGCAGCAGGAAATCCATCCCCGGCCGCTCGCCGTGCTTCTCCCTTGCATCCCGGATCCGCGGCTCCATGTAGTCGACGCCCAACACCTCTCCTCCAGGCTGCAACAGATCCAGAAGGAGCGCGCTTGTGAGGCCCGGGCCGCACCCGGCATCCATGACCCGCATTCCCGGTTTCACGCCGCACCAGCGTGCCTCTTCGCGGACAGCCTCCGGATCTGTTTTTACCTCCAGCCGGACCGACTCCTCCATATTATCCATCAGATAGAATCCGTTTTTCTCCATTTCTGCCTGTCTTTCCGCGGTCCCGGAATGTGGGATCCGCTCAGTCGGTTTCCTCTTTATCCCTGTAACGCTGTTGAATCCGCCGGATCAACGGGAGGACCGTAAAGAAATGATCCATCAGGTCCGGATCGAAGACGGTCCCGCTGTCTTTCCTGAGGGTCTCGAGACACTGCTCCTCCGTCCAGGGCTCTTTATAGGACCGCCTGGAGGAAAGGGCGTCGAAGACATCGGCAATCGCCACGATCCTGCCGAATAGAGGGATCTCCCTTCCCTTTTTCCCCGGAGCACTCCCGCCGGCAGTCTCCCGGTTCTCCAGGGTCCGTCCCGTATTCACGTCCACGTGTCCCGGATATCCCCGGCCGTCCCACCGCTCATGATGGTTCCCGGCAACATCCGCGGCGGCCTCGTCGAAGTCGGAGCTCCGGTTCAGAAACAGCCGGGCGCCATGGATGGTATGGGTCTTCATGACCTCGTATTCGTCCTCGGTCAGTTTAGCCGGTTTCTTTAGTATCATGTCGGGAATGGCCACCTTGCCGACGTCGTGAAGCATAGCGGCCATATGAAGGATATCCCGCTTGCCGTCAACCTCCTTCTTCTCGATGCTGTTGGACTTGGCCCAGGACTCATAAATCTCCAGAGCATACCCGGCCACGCGGTTCACGTGGGCCCCCGTCTCTTTTGGATCGCGCATTTCGGCCATGCGGATCGTTCGCAGGATCATCTCCCGGGTCATCCTGGCCCGCTCCAGTGCAATGGC
>CAZXMK010000169.1:0-6855 GCA_964641935.1 uncultured Syntrophaceae bacterium | reverse complement strand
TCCGGCAGATTCACGCCCTTGAGGAAGCAGGCTGCGAGATGGTCCGGGCGGCCGTGCCGGATGAGGAGGCCGCCCTGGCCCTGAAGGCGATCCGGGAGAAGATATCCATCCCCCTGGTGGCGGACATCCACTTCGACCACCGGCTGGCTTTGGCGGCCATGGAAAACGGCGCCGACGCCATCCGGATCAACCCGGGCAACATGAAGCGGGAGAAACTCCCCGAAGTGGTGCGGGCCGCGGCGGAGCGGGGAATTTCCATCCGTGTGGGCATCAACGCCGGCTCCCTGGAGAAAGACGTGCTGAAACAGTTCGGCGGCCGCGCGGCCGAGGCCCTGGTGGAGAGTGCTCTCCGGAACGTCCGGATGCTTGAAGATCTGGGATTTGCAGCCATCAAGGTGTCTCTCAAGTCCTCCGACGTGCCGACCATGATCGAGGCATACCGGGAGGTCTCCCGCCGCACGGATTACCCGCTTCACTTAGGCGTCACCGAGGCGGGGACGCTGCTCAACGCCGCCATCAAGTCCGCCATCGGCATCGGGACCCTGCTCCACGAGGGCATCGGCGACACGATACGGGTGTCCGTCACCGGCGACCCGGTGCCGGAGGTCCGCATCGCCTATGGCATCCTCCGGGCCCTGAACATCCGGACCGTCGGACCCGACATCGTCTCCTGTCCCACCTGCGGACGCTGCGAGATCGACTTGCTCTCCGTCGCCGAGGAGGTGGAGCGCCGGCTTGCGGACATGCGGGATCCCCTGAAGATCGCCATCATGGGGTGCGTCGTCAACGGTCCCGGCGAGGCGGCGGAGGCGGACATCGGCATCGCCGGGGGGAAGCGGGCCGGGATGCTCTTCAAGAAGGGCAAACCTGTCCGGAAGGTTGCCGAGGGCGACCTGGTGGAGGCGCTGCTGGAGGAAGTGGCCGCCATGACCGGTCGCCGGATGTCCTGACCGGATTCATTCACGACAAAGCACAACCTCACCTGCAAGGAGGATTCATGCGTTATTCCGATATGTTTCTGCCCACGGTCCGGGAAGTACCGTCCGATGCGGAGGTGATCAGCCACCAGCTCATGATCCGGTCGGGAATGATCCGCAAGCTCACGAGCGGCGTTTACACCTATCTTCCCCTGGGATATCGCGTCATCCGGAAGTTCGAACAGATCGTCCGGGAGGAGATGAACCGCGCCGGAGCCCAGGAGGTCTTCATGCCCACCGTCCAGCCGGCGGAGCTCTGGCAGGAGTCGGGCCGCTGGGTCCATTACGGCAAGGAGCTTCTCCGCTTCCGGGACCGCCACGATCGGGAGTGCTGCCTCGGGCCGACCCACGAGGAGGTCATCACCGACCTGGTGCGGAACGAGATCAAGACCTATCGCCAGCTACCGAGGAACCTCTACCAGATCCAGACGAAATTCCGGGACGAGATCCGCCCCCGCTTCGGCGTCATGCGCTGCCGGGAATTCGGCATGAAGGACGCCTACAGCTTCGACGTGGACAGCGAGACGGCCGAGACCAGCTACCAGAGGATGTTCGAGGCCTACAACCGGATCTTTGCCCGCTGCGGCCTGAAGTTCCGCCCCGTCGAGGCCGATTCGGGGAGCATCGGCGGGAGCTTCTCCCACGAGTTCCTGGTCGTCGCCGACACGGGCGAGGACGGAATGGTCTACTGCGAATCCTGCAACTACGCGGCCAACCTCGAGAAGGCCGAGATCGCCCGGCCGCCGGAAGCGGCGCCCGCGGCCTCGACGAAGGCCGTCGAGGAGGTCCACACGCCGGACGTCCGGACCATCGAGGAGGTCTGTGCATTCCTGAAGGTGACCCCTCAGGAGGTTGTCAAGACCCTGATCTACAGCGCCGACGACGAGCCCGTGGCGGTCCTGATCCGGGGCGACCACGAGGTGAACGAGATCAAGGTAAAAAATTTCCTGGGGTGCGACGCCCTGGAGATGGCCCTGGAGGATGTGATCGTCGGGGTGGCCGACGCCCCCCGGGGCTTCGTCGGGGCCGTGGGCATCAAGTGTCCCGTCTATGCCGACTATTCCCTGATGGGGATGTCCGATTTCGTCATGGGGGCGAACAAGGAAGATTACCACATCCGGAACGTCAACATGGGTCGGGATTTCGCCGTGAAGGCCTTTGCGGACTTCAGGGCCATCCGCCAGGAGGACCCCTGCCCGCGGTGCGGCAAGAGCCTTCATTTTGCCCGGGGGATCGAGGTCGGGCACGTCTTCAAGCTGGGCCTCAAGTACAGCAAGGCCATGCGGGCCGTCTACCTGGACCGGAACGGCAGGGAGCAGTAC
This sequence comes from uncultured Syntrophaceae bacterium, assembly GCA_964641935.1. GTDB lineage: Bacteria > Desulfobacterota > Syntrophia > Syntrophales > PHBD01 > PHBD01. Next base: position 4,556 of record CAZXMK010000169.1, on the reverse strand, counting down.
ATGGTCATGGGCTGCTACGGCATCGGCATCGGCCGGACCGTGGCGGCCACGATCGAGCAGAACAACGATGCCGCGGGGATCATATGGCCCATGCCACTGGCGCCCTACCAGGTGATCGTCACACCGACGAACGTGAACGAAGGCGCCCTCGCCGAGGCGGCGGAGCGGCTCTACAAATCCTGGATGGACCGGGGGATCGAAGCGGTCCTGGACGACCGGGACGAGCGGGCCGGGGTCAAGTTCATGGACGCCGACCTCATCGGCATTCCCCTCCGGGTCACCGTGGGGCCGAAGCGCCTGGCCGAGGGGAAGGTCGAGGTCCGGTTCCGCCGGACCGGCGAGGTCCATGTCCTCTCCCTCGATGAGGCGGTCGAATTTGTCGTCCGCACCGTCCGTGAGGAAATGAAGGCCCCGGAGTGATCCGCCGGGACGGGGAAACCATGGACGCAGAGATCGGAACGGACCGTTCATGATCCGCATCACCGACATCCTGGACAGGGTCCAGTCCTACATGACGCCGGAGGAGCAGGAGCTCATCCAGAAGGCCTACGTCTTCTCCGCCAGTGTCCACCAGGGGCAGGTCCGTCTTTCGGGGGAGCCTTACCTCATCCACCCGATGGAAGTGGCGGGGATGCTGACGGACATGCGGCTCGACTGTTCGACCGTTGTGACGGGACTGCTCCACGACACCGTGGAGGACACCCTGGCAACCCCCCAGCAGATCGAGGAGGCCTTCGGCAAGGACGTGGCCTTCCTCGTGGAGGGGCTGACGAAGATCAGCCGGATCACCTTAGGCGGCCGGGAGGCGCTGCAGGCGGAAAACTTCCGCAAGATGATCCTGGCCATGTCGGCGGACATCCGGATCCTCATGGTGCGCCTGGCGGACCGGATCCACAACATGCGGACCCTCCAGTACCACCCCCCGGACAAGCAGAAGTACATCGCCAGGGAGACGCTCGACCTGTACGCCCCCCTGGCGAACCGCCTGGGAATCTACTGGATGAAGGTGGAGCTGGAGGACCTTGCCTTCCAGTACCTGGAGCCCCACGCCTTTAACGAATTGGGCTTCCGGGTCTCGGAGAAGCGGGAAAAGCGGGAGCACTACACCGAGGAGGTCACCGGGATCATCCGGGAGGAGCTCCGGAAGGCCGGCCTCAAGGCCGACGTGGAAGGGCGGGCCAAGCATCTCTGGAGCATCCACAAGAAGATGCAGGCCCAGCACATAGAATTCGACGAGGTCTACGACCTGATCGCCTTCCGGATCATCCTGGCATCCGACACGGTGAGGGAGTGCTACGAGGCCCTGAGCATGATCCACGCCCTGTGGAAGCCGGTTCCCGGGCGCTTCAAGGACTACATCGCCATCCCCAAGGCCAACAACTACCAGTCCCTGCACACGACCGTCATCGGTCCCTACGGGGAGCGCATGGAGGTCCAGATCCGGACCCGGGCCATGCACGAGTGGGCCGAGGAGGGCATCGCCGCCCACTGGCGGTACAAGGAGCGGCGCTCTTCCGACGGCGGGGAGGACCAGCAGATCAAGAGGCTCCGGGAGCTCCTGGAGGTCCAGCAGGAGGTGGAGAATCCCCGGGAGTACATGTCCACCCTGAAGATGGCGCTATTCCCCGACGAGGTGTACGTCTTCACGCCCGACGGAGACGTCCGGGCCTTCCCGAAGGGGGCGACGCCCATCGACTTCGCCTACAGCATCCATTCCGACGTCGGCCATACCTGCATCGGGGCCAAGGTCAACCGCAACATCGTTCCCCTCAAGTACCAGCTTCAGAACGGGGACCGGGTGGAGATCATCACCCAGGCGGGGCACCATCCCAGCAAGGACTGGCTCAAGTACGCCGTCACGTCCCGGGCCCGCTCCAAGATCAAGAACTGGATCAACACGGAGGAGCGCAACCGCAGCATCGTTCTGGGACGCGAGCTCCTGGAGAAGGAATTCCGGAAAAACGGGCTCAAGTTCAGCCTCCTCGGCAAGCCGGAAGCACTGAAGAAGCTCTTCGAGGAAAACCAGGTCCATTCCCAGGACGACCTGATGGCCGCGGTGGGTTACGGCAAGCTGTCGCCGAAGCATGTCATTCAGTATTTCCTGCCGGAGGAGCCGAAAGCGGAGGAGCCCCTTCCCGAAAAACCAAAGCGGAAGCTTCCCGACGTATCCACCGTCGGCATCTCCCTGACGGGAATCGAGGACGTGATGGTGCGGTTCGCCAAGTGCTGCACCCCCATCCCCGGAGACGAGATCGTGGGATACATCTCCCGGGGGAGGGGCATCGTCGTTCACACGACCACCTGCCCGAATACCCGCGACATGGAGGCGGACCGCCTCGTGGACGTCGAATGGAACGTGAAGGAAAGGCACACCTACCCCGTCCACATACGGGTCGTCTGCCGGGACCGCAAAGGGGTGCTGGCGGATGTGAGCAGCGCCATCTCCGCCCACGACGTCAACATCAGCAACGCCCAGGTGGATACGAACAATCCCGACATGCAGGCGGTCTGCGACTTCAAGATCGACGTCAACGACCTGAGCGAGCTCAACAAGGTGGTGACGGCCATCAAGAAGCTGGACTGCGTGATGTCGGTGGAACGCATCCGGCAGCTGTGACGGATTCCCGGGGAGCACCCGCTCGCGACGGTTGGCGGTTGACAGGGCTATTCCCCTGCGGTATGAACCCGCAGCCCGCCCTGCGGGTATTACCTGGAAGGGATGGAAGATGAAGCGGCTGTTCCTGATGACGTTTGTTGCAATCCTTGCTCTGTTCTTCCTGGCGGCGCCCGTTCCCGCCGGTGCCCAGTCCGCCCGCCGGGTTGTGCTTATCGACCCGGGCCACGGTGGATCCGATGCGGGGGTGAAGGTCGGGGAAAAGGCGTCCGAAAAGGACGTGACCCTGGCCGTTGCGCTCCTGGTGAAAAAGGCACTCTCCGGCAGCGGGATAGAGGTGCTCCTGACGCGGACCACCGACGCCTCCCTGTCCGCGGCGGAGCGGGCCAAGGCCGCCGCGAGCGCGAAGCCGGACCTTGTCCTTTCCCTGCATGTCAACGCCGGATTCGACAAGAAGGCCCGCGGGTTCGAGGTCTGGTTCCCCGGTTTCCAGTCGGCGGCAGGGAACGGCGGGGATTCGAAGGCGATCCTCAAGGACATGGCGAAGAACCAGTACCTGAACGAGAGCGTCCGGCTGGCCCGGGCCATCGAGAAGAACCTCTCGACGGTTTTCCCGAAGGCCAATCGCGGCCTCCGCGAGGCGCCCATTCCCCTGCTGGAGGGTCTGGCCGTTCCGGCCGTGGTCGTGGAGATCGGATTTGCCACCCATCCGGAGGAGGGCAAGCGTCTCCTTGAAGACGCGACCCGGCAGGCCATCGCCGCCGCCCTGGCGAAGAGCATCCGCGAGGTCCTCTGACGGCCGCCGGTGCCGCCACGAAACGATGAATACAGGCTGCGTATGCGAACAGACGGAAGAAAACCCCTGGAACTGAGGCCCGTCCGCCTGGACGTCGGGTACCTGGCCCACGCGGAGGGCTCCGTCCTCATCGAGATGGGGGCGACGAAGGTCCTCTGTACGGCCACCCTGGAGGAGGGCGTTCCCCCGTTCATGAAGAACACGGGCAAGGGGTGGCTCACGGCGGAGTATGCGATGCTTCCCGCGGCCGGAACCACCCGGACGCCCCGCGAGTCCACCCGGGGCAAGGTCGGCGGGCGGACTCACGAGATCCAGCGCCTCATCGGACGGTCGCTCCGGGCCGTGACCGACCTGGATGCCTTCGGGGAGCGCACGATCTACATCGACTGCGACGTCCTGCAAGCCGACGGCGGCACCCGCACGGCCTCCATTACGGGGAGCTTCGTGGCCCTGGTGGAGCTGTTCCGGAAGATGAAAGAGCGGGGGCTGGTGAATCGCATTCCCGTGGACGACGCTGTCGCGGCAGTCAGCGTGGGCGTGCGGGGCGGGGAGATCCTCCTGGACCTGGACTATTCAGAGGACTCCGGGGCGGACGTGGACATGAACGTCGTGATGACCGGGAGCGGCCGATTCATCGAGGTGCAGGGGACAGCGGAGGAATCGCCCTTCGAGCGGGAGCTTCTGGACCGCATGCTGGAGGCGGCATCCGTCGGCATCCGGGCGCTCGTCGCCAAGCAGCGGGCGTCCCTGGGAGATGTCTGTTGAAGACCGTCGTCTTCGCCTCCCGCAACCGGGGGAAGATCCGGGAAATCGGGGCTCTCCTGGAAGGCCTGCCGATTGTGCTGCGGTCCCTCGACGACTTCCCCGATGCCCCGGAGGTGGAGGAAGACGGAGACACGTTCCTGGAAAACGCCCTGAAAAAGGCCCTCGCCGTGTCCCGCCACACGGGACACACCGCCCTGGCCGACGATTCCGGCCTGACCGTGGCCGCCCTCGGTGGAGCCCCGGGGGTTCACTCGGCCCGCTATGCCGGCGAAAGCGCCGACGACGGGAGGAACATTGAAAAGCTGCTTCGGGAAATGAAAGACATACCGGAGAAGGGGAGGGGCGCTGCCTTCCGGTGCGTCCTGGTCCTCTGCGAGCCCG
>CAZXMK010000168.1:0-6892 GCA_964641935.1 uncultured Syntrophaceae bacterium | reverse complement strand
GCCGGCAGATTGAAGATCGTGTCGATCTGCTCTCCCATGAAGTCGTTGAACCGCGATGCGATGACGCGGCTCAAGTATTCCTCCAGGTCCGCCGTTCCATAGGAGGCCTTCGTTCCCACCAGGCTGTTGATGAAAAGGACCGGCTGGATGATCCGGATGTTGAAGACGCCGAAGGCCCGCAGGCGGATCAGGCCGAGTTCGGAGTCGCGGAAGGCCACGGGATCGCGGGTTCCCCATTTCAGGTTCGGGAAGACCTTCATGTTGGCCATGTAGACTTCCGCCCGGAGAGGACTGGTCATTCCCCAGGGAGTGCTCAGGATCTTCGTCAGGATCGGGATGTTCATCGTCTTGAGGGTGTGCCGTCCCGGTCCGAGGGCATCCACGGCCTTGCCGTTGTAGAAGAAGACCGCCGCCTGGCTTTCCCGCACGGTCAACTGGGCCCCCCACATGATCTCCCCCGATCCTTCCTGGGGAATGCGGTGGGCGAGCTCCTGCCCCGAATCGTCGAACCACTCGATGACTTCCAGAAAGACAATGTTGTTTGTGCCCATGGGAACCCTCCCCTGTTGCGGATGCATGCCGGTCCCGGAATGGTGAACGGAGCGGCGCTGATGATAGGAATCCCCCCGGAATCTGTCAAGAACAAAAGGGTTTGGCTGTTTGAACTTTCAACCGGAATGGTATAAGAGATCGCACATGGATTCATGGGGGAACGATTCAAGCCGGGTCTACCAGGGAAAGGCGCTCATTGCCGACCCGATCTATTCGTATGCTTTCTTCACCGTGCCGACGCCGGAGGCGGCCGGGGAGGCGACTGAAAAGGACCTGATCGACACGCCCTGGCTCCAGAGGCTCCGGCGGATTTATCAGCTCCAGAGCGCCCGCTGGGTCTATCCCTCGGCGGAGCACACCCGCTTCCAGCATTCTCTGGGGACGATGCACAACGCCGGCGAATTTGCCCGGCACCTTTATTCAAGCCTCAAGAATGTCTGCGCCGACGCCCCGAGCCTTCCCTTCGTGGAAGAGCTCCTGCGCCTGGGCGGCCTCCTCCACGACGTGGGCCACGGCCCATACGGACACTTCTTTGACGATCACTACCTGTCGCGTTACGGGTTGACGCACGAGGATCTCGGAGGGCTGATCATCACGCGCCGGCTCGGACGGATGATCGCCAGGATCCGGCGAAGCCCCGAAGGGCCGTTTGACAAGGGTGAACGGCTGGATCCAGGCGACGTGGCTTTCCTGATCAAGAGACCGTCCCGGGCCGACAGCAGAAAGCCCCGCTGGCTCCGTTTCCTGCGCCAGCTCTTTTCGGGGATCTACACCGTGGACAACCTCGACTATGTCCAGCGGGACGCTTACATGACCGGCTTTTCCCTGGATATGGTGGACATGGCCCGGCTCCGATTCTACACGTTTTTCACGGAAAAAGGCCTTACCCTTCACAAGGCCGGTGTGACCGCCCTGAGCCGCTTCGTCAATGCCCGCCTGAACCTATACACGAACGTCTATTTCCATCGCACGACCCGCGCGCTGGACCTTCATCTCCAGGAGGTTTTCAGCGATACCCTCGACCTGCTCCTGACGGGGAGCCCTGCGGATGACCTGGACGGGTACCTCGGCTGCGACGAGTGGCGGCTCTTCCAGGAAGTCCGGTCTTGGCAGGGATGCGGAGACCGCAAGAGGGAGCGCCTCGCCCGCCAGTGGCAGCGGTTCTACAACCGGGAGCTGAAGTGGAAAATGGCCTATTCGACGGAGATCCCTGTTGATCGTCTCCCGAGGGGCACCCAATTCTCCAGTGCCACCCATTTTGAAGAACGGATCCGCTCTATCCTGCCGAAGCCCTTGCAGGGCCTGTCGTTCCGGGTCGATCTGGCGACGCAGGATCCCCGTCCCATCAATCCGATGGCGGAGTCGGAGAGGCGCATCCTGATCTTCGACCCGGTGACGGGGCAGACCTCTGCGGAGCCCCTCCGGGAGATCTACCGGTTCATCCCTGCCCGGGTGGTTCATTTCCGGGTATTTGCACTCAATCACGTCCATGACCGGTCCCTCTCCGCGGCCGCGGAAAAGGCGCTCGGGATGATCGAGGACGCCTCCACGACCAACGTATGATCTCCCGACCTCCTTCCGAGACCACCGATATCACGCTTTTTGTCCGCACGTCCGGCGAGGAGATCGCCCGGTGGAACCGCCAGCGCATCGTCGACGCCTTGATGAGGGAGACCGACATCGACCGGGAAACGGCCGAGGCTGTGAGCCGGGAGGTGGAAAAGCAGATTGTCGCGTCGGGAATCGCCGTCCTGACTGCTTCCCTCATCCGTGAAATGGTGGATGCAAAGCTGATCGAGCGGGGCCTGGAACAGGCAAGAAAAATGCATGCCCGCCTCGGCTTCCCCCTGTACGACGTGCGGCAGCTCATTTTTCACGAGAACAAGGAAAACGCAAATATTCCGCACGGTCCGGAGGGTACCAATCTTCTTCTGGCCGAGGGCGTCAAACGCGAATACGCGCTCCATGAAGTGTTTTCCCAGGAAATCGGAGATGCCCATGCATCCGGTGACATCCACCTCCACGGCCTTGGCTTCGTCGATCGGCCCTACAGCGCCTGCCTTACCCTGGAGCATCTCAAGAAAGCGGGGCTGTGTCTTCCCCATTCCATGAATGCAGCCAAACCGGCGAAGCATCCGGAGGTCCTGCTGGCGCACATGGTCCGGTTCAGCTCGGTCCTTCAGGGGCACCTTGCTGCCATGGTGGCCTGGGACGGCATCAACATTTCCTTTGCCCCCTACCTGGCGGGGATGTCGGACCGGGAAATCCGCCAGTTCGCCCAGATGCTTGTTTATGAGTTTTCACAACTCACCGCCGGCAGGGGCGGACAGGCGATGTTCACGGACATTCACCTGTATTGGGACGTTCCGCCGCATTTCAAGGGACTGAAAATCACAGGGCCGGGTGGAATGGAGAAATCCGGGAGTTATGCCGATTGTCTGCCCGATGCCAGACGGTTCATATCGGCTCTTCTGGAGGTATTTCGAAAGGGTGACGCCACGGGACGGCCGTTCGTTTTCCCCCGCCCCCTGATTCATCTGACAGAGAGCTTTTTCGCCGATCCCCAGGGGTTGACGCTGCTGGAACAAGCCGCCGAGGCAGCCGTAGAGAAGGGAAACCCCTGTTTTGTCTTTAACCGGGATTTGCGTCCGTCCCTTTTTGGCCCGGGATTTCCGGGAACGCTGCCCGGAGGGAAGGCGTCCAGATCCTTCCTGCTTCACAACGTCACCATCAACCTGCCCCGCCTGGGCTATCTGGCCGGTGGGGAAGATAACCGGCTATTCGAGCTGCTGGGGGACAGGGTCGATCTGGCCGCCCGGGCACACCTTCAGAAGAAACGATACCTGGAGAGCCTGATCGGCCTGGGTGATGAAGGCCCCCTGGCCACCCTGGTCATGGCCATGGACGGGGAGTCGTTCATGGATATTGGCCGGTCCGCATCGCTCGTGGGGATGGTGGGTCTCCATGAGCTCGTTTTGCTTCACCGGGGCGAGGGGCTGAACGGGTCGGACAATGCCCGGAAATTCGGCCTGGAGGTGGTGCGCCGGCTGGAATCCGCAGCGGCGGAGCAGGGTAGGCGCCTCGGAATTCAACTTCTGGCGGGACAGACGCATGCGGAGACGACCTCATACCGTTTTGCCCGCTTGGACCTGAAGTACCATTCTCCCCGGGCCGGTCATACGGTGCGGGGGAACCTTGCCCGGGGGGAGCTGTATTACACGAACTCCACCCATCAGCCCATCTCCGATCCGATGGAGCCCTTCGAGCGGGCCCGGCTGGAAGGAGCCTTCCACCCTTATCTGCCAGCATTCCCGATCACCCAGATCTGGCTGGGGGAGGAAAGGCCGTCGCCCGACACGGTTGCACGCTTTCTTGAACGGGTCTTCCGGGAAACGACCTGCGGCTGCATATCCCTGTCGCCGGAATTCACATCCTGCCTTCATTGCTCCGCCGTCGAGCGTGGACTCCGGGACGCCTGCGGGTGCTGCGGTTCCGCCCGGGTGGAGCAGATCGCCCAGATCACGCAGTATTTCAGCCGAGTATCGGCATGGAACCGGGGAAAGCGGGCAGAGCTAAGGGATCGGAATCGAGGATTTCCTTCCCGTACCTGAGATCGGGGACATCATCTTTATCAACATCACTACACATTGCGAACCATTCCCGGTTTGTCCTCAGGAACCCTCGCTTCTGCAGGCAGGAATGAGGCCAGTACCCTTGACATTGCCGGGATCGATTCCTACATTAGGCACGCTTTGAAGAGCACGGGCTTATTGGCAATATTGACAATAAAACAGGGGTCTTATGGAAGACATGATCGTTCAGAGATTTCGTGAGAGCGCCCATCTGAAAGATGTCTTCATCAACGACAACCTGGGGAAAATTGTGGCGGCTGTCGTTGCGATCACGGGCGCCCTGAAGTCGGGAAACAAGATCCTGCTTTTTGGAAACGGAGGATCCGCAGGTGATGCTCAGCATCTGGCAGGAGAGTTCGTCAACCGCTTTATGATCGAGCGGCCGCCTCTTCCGGCTATCGCCTTGACGACCGATTCGTCCGTGATCACGAGCATCGCCAACGACTTTGATTTTCGTGAAATATTCAGCAAGCAGATCCGGGCCTTGGGACAACCCGGCGACATCGCCTGGGGAATCAGCACCAGCGGAGCATCGGCCAACGTTCTCAAAGGGCTGGAAACCGCCAAGAAAATCGGGATGATCACACTGGCCATGACGGGGAAGGACGGTGGCCCGATAGCCCGCATGGCGGATCATTCCCTGAATGTGGCTTCCAGCAGCACCCCCCGCATTCAGGAGGTGCACATTACGGTCGGCCATGTAATCTGCGAGATGGTGGATTATAAACTCTTTCAGAAGCCGGACCTGAAATGAAGTGGAATGAAGACAACCCGGCCGCTGGATGGATGATGGATGATGGATATGGTTAAGAAGCCGAAACAGGAAAAAATCGAGGTGCGTGGTCCGGGAGGCGAGCCGTTATCCCCTGCAGGGGCGGATGCCGGCGGGGCGGGTTTTGTGGAAGATACCGTGGAATCCCTGAAGGCGAAACTGCAGGATAAGGAGAGGGAGGCGGCCGAGAATTACGACAGGTATCTGCGGGCTATGGCTGAACTGGACAATTTCAGAAAGCGAGCCGCCAGGGACAGAATGGACGCCGTCAAGTACGGTAACGAGCACATTCTGAAAGACTTGCTCCCGCTGACGGACGCCATGGACCGAGCTTTGCGGCAGTCGGAGACATCCTGCGATTTCAAGGCCTTCCGGAAGGGTCTCGACCTGCTCCGGTCCCAGTTGACAGCCTGCCTGGGCCGTCACGGTGTGGAGGCCATCGATTGCCTCCATAAGCCGTTCGACCCGAATCTGCATGAAGCGCTGATGCAGGTGTCCGGGGATGAGCACGAAGACAACGAAGTCGTGGATGAACTGGAGAAAGGATACCTGCTGAACGGCCGCTTGTTGAGGCCCTCCAAGGTGTCCGTCTGCAAACGAACCGGCGGCAATCATAATTGTGAAGATGAAACCGCCCGAAACGGCGGCTAAGGAGGAAGGATCATGGGAAAGATTATCGGAATTGACTTGGGTACGACCAACTCGTGTGTTGCCATCATGGAGGGGGGCGATCCCGTCGTCATCGCGAACCAGGAGGGAAATCGCACCACGCCGTCCGTCATCGCATTTGCGGACAGCGGGGAACGTCTGGTCGGGCAGGTGGCCAGGCGACAGGCCATCACCAATCCCGAAAACACGGTTTATGCCATCAAGCGCCTCATCGGCCGGAAATTCTCGTCGAAAGAGGTTCAGTACGACAAGTCCATCACGGCGTTCAAAATCACAGAGGCCCCCAACGGCGACGCCCAAGTGTCCGTCCGGGGGCGGAACTACAGTCCCGCCGAGATCTCCTCGATGGTCCTGGGAAAAATGAAGCAGACGGCGGAGGACTACCTGGGGCAGAAGGTGACGGACGCCGTCATCACCGTTCCGGCCTATTTTAACGACTCCCAGCGCCAGGCGACGAAGGACGCCGGAAAGATCGCCGGCCTTAATGTCCTGCGCATCATCAACGAACCGACGGCAGCCGCGCTGGCTTACGGCCTGGAAAAGAAGAAGGACCAGAAGATCGCCGTCTTCGACCTCGGCGGTGGAACCTTTGACATCTCGATTCTCGAAATCGGGGACGGAGTGTTTGAGGTGAAGTCCACAAATGGGGACACGCACCTCGGAGGCGAGGACTTCGACCAGAAACTGATCGACTTCCTGGTAACGGAATTCAAGAAAGACCAGGGGATCGACCTAAGAAACGACAGGATGGCACTTCAGCGCCTCAAGGAGGCGGCGGAGAAGGCCAAGATGGAACTGTCCACCTCCATGGAGACGGACATCAACCTTCCCTTCATCACCGCGGACGCCTCGGGTCCGAAACATATGAATATCAAGCTCACCCGAGCCAAACTGGAAGCGCTCGTGGAGGACCTGATCGAGAAGCTGGAGCCTCCCTGCCGGACGGCCATGAAGGACGCATCCCTCACGCCGAAGGACATCGACGAGGTCATTCTCGTTGGAGGAATGACCCGTATGCCCCGGGTGCAGCAGAAGGTCAAGGAGATGTTCGGGAAAGAGCCCCACAAGGGGGTCAATCCGGATGAGGTCGTGGCCGTGGGAGCCGCGATCCAGGGCGGTGTTCTCGCGGGTGACGTGAAAGACGTGCTGCTGCTGGACGTGACGCCGCTGTCGCTGGGCATCGAGACGCTGGGCGGAGTCATGACGAAGCTGATCGAGAAGAATACGACCATCCCCACGAAGAAGAGCCAGGTCTTCTCGACGGCGG
>CAZXMK010000167.1:1557-6909 GCA_964641935.1 uncultured Syntrophaceae bacterium | reverse complement strand
TCCTGGTGGCACAGGCGGCAGCCCGGACGATCAAGCGCGTGACCCTGGAGCTGGGAGGGAAGTCCCCCAATGTCCTTCTCCCAGACGCGGATTTCCCCACGGCGGTGCTCAAGGGCGTGTACCAGTGCTTCCTGAATGCCGGCCAGACCTGCATCGCCCTCTCCCGGATGATCGTTCCGGCGGACAGGCAGGACGAGGTCGTAGCGCTCGCCGGTGCGACGGCCGAATCGGTCGTCGTGGGCGACGCCTTCGCCGACGGCGTCTACATGGGGCCGATGGTGGACCGCCAGCAGCTTGCATCGGTGCGGGGCTTCATCGAAACGGGGATCCGGGAGGGTGCGACCCTGGTGACGGGCGGGACGGAGCCGCCGGCGCACCTGTCGAGGGGCTATTTCGTCAAGCCGACCGTCTTTGCCGACGTCCACTCCGGCATGACCGTCGCCCGCGAGGAGATCTTCGGCCCCGTACTGTGCATTCTCCCCTATCGAAGCGAGGAGGAGGCCGTCGGTATCGCCAACGACACGATATACGGCCTGTCCGGCTCGGTCTGGTCAAGCGATGTCGGGAGGGCGCAGGCGGTGGCGAAGCGGATCCGGAGCGGCCAGGTGTTCATCAACGGCGCCGACTTCGATATCAACGCCCCGGCGGGGGGCTACAAGCAGTCGGGAATCGGCCGGGAACGGAGCAAATACGGCCTCGAGGAATACCTGGAAATCAAGGCGTTGATCGGCCACAATCCCTCCTGATGGAGACATCGAGGCAGGCGGAAAAAAAGGATGACCCCAATCCAGTCTGACGGGGCGGACGCCCCGGGGAGGAACCCATGAAAGCCCAGGCCAGTCCGGTTTATGCGGTACCCGCGACGCGCGTCGGCCGCCTCCGGGAAAAAATCGTCCACGCCCCCCAGGAGGTGTGCATCCAGCGCGCCCGGTACCTGACGGAGGCCATGGCCCGCCACTGGGACCGGCACCCACTGACCCGCATGTCCATCGCCTTCGAGCACATCCTGGCGAACATCGACGTGGTCATCCGGGAGGACGAGCTCATCGTGGGCTGCCGGACGTCAAAGCTCAAGGGGGCGCCCCTGTTCCCGGAAAACAAGAGCCGGTGGATCGCGGGGGACCTGGAAAGCTTCGACCGGCGCGTGCTCCAGCGGGCCCTGATCACGGAGGAGGAGAAGCGGGAGCTCCGGGAGGACATCCTGCCCTTCTGGGAGGGACGGACCGCGGAGGAGCGCTTCGAGGCCCTCCTGCCGGAGGACGTGGCCGCGGACATGGACAAGTACATCTTCACGATGATGCTGGAGATCACTTACGGCATCGGCCACTTCACCATGAACCACCCCCGGGTCCTCCAACAGGGACTGGCGGGCATCATCGCCGACATCGGACGCCGCCAGGGCGCCCTGTCCAATGCCGAGCGGGAAGGAGAGAAGGGGATCTTCTATGAGGCGGTGATCCTGTCCCTGAGGGCGGCCGTCTCCTTTGCCAACCGCTACGCTGCCCTTGCGCGGGAACTGGCCGGCCGGGCGGCCGCGCCGCTCCGGCGGGCGGAACTCCTGGAAATCGCCCGGGTCTGCGAGCGGGTCCCGGAGCACCCGGCCCGGACCTTCCGCGAAGCGATCCAGTGCGTGTACTTCATCCACCTGATCTCCCAGATCGAGTCGGGGGGCAATTCCATCTCGCTGGGCCGGATCGACCGGATCCTCTTCCCGTATTACGAGGCGGACCTGGCCGCCGGCCGGATCACCCCGGAAGAGGCCCGGGAGCTCCTGGCCCTGCTCTTCGTCAAGACCAACGAGATCTGGAACGTCCTGGAGGAGGCTTTCATCCCGGGGGGAGAGGGGACGGAGGGCAAGACGACCCAGAACGTCACCGTCGGCGGGGTGGACGCCCGCGGGGAGGACGCGACCAATGCCCTCAGCACGATCGGCCTGGACGCCTTCGCAGACGTCCGGACGGTGCAGCCCAACTTCGGCGTGCGGCTCTCCGCCGGCACACCGGAATCCTTCGTCATGAAGGCCGCCGGGTACGCCAAGGACGCCGTCCCGCTCCATTTCTTCAACGACGAGGCGATCGTTCCGGCCCTCGTCCGGGCGGGACATACCCTGGAGGACGCCCGGGACTACGGGGTCGTGGGGTGCCTCGAACCCAGTGCCCAGGGAAAGTCCTTCTGCTCCACCTTCGCCGTCCAGTTCAACGGGATCAAGTGCCTGGAGTTCGCCCTCTCCAACGGCATCGACAACATCTTCGGCTACCTCTCCGGCCTCGAGACGGGGGATCCGGCGTCCTTCACCGCCTTCGACGACGTCTGGAGCGCCTACGACCGGCAGTTCACCCATTTTCTCGGGCAGATTGTCAAAGGCATGGCCGTTCTCGACCGGGCCATCGCAGAGCTTGTGCCGTCCCCCTTCGCCTCGGCGATGATCGACGGCCCCCTGGAAAAAGGCCTGGACCTCACCCGGGGAGGGGCCGTCTACAACGCCACGGGGGTGCAGCTCATGGGATTCTCCAACATTGCCGACAGCCTCACCGCGGTGAAGAAGGCCGTCTTCGAGGACCGGCGCTGCACCATGGGAGAGCTTGCCGGCTGGCTCTCCGACGACTGGACGGACGTGGAAAACAAACGGCTGTTCTTCCTGGAGAAGATGCCCAAGTACGGCAACGACGACGACAAAGCCGACGCCATGGCCGCGAGGGTCATGGCCCATTTCTGCGACTGCCTGCGGCCGCTCCGGAATGTCCGGGGCGGGGCCTTCTGGCCGGGGATCTTTTCCGTGGGATTCCATCTGGCCTTCGGGTCCTTCACGGCGGCCACGCCGGACGGGCGGAACGCCGGGGACATCCTCGGCAACGGCGTCACGCCCTCCAACGGCCGCGCCCTCCGGGGCCCCACGGCGGTCATGAACTCCGTGACGAAGCTGCCCCTTCAGATGGCGACCAACGGCGTCAACCTGAACATGCGCTTCTCCGGCAAGCGCCTGGACCCGGCGATCCTCGCGGCGCTGGTCCGGGCGTATTTCAAGAAGGGCGGCGTCCAGGTGCAGTTCAACATGATCGACACGGACGTTCTCCGGGATGCCCAGGAACACCCGGAGCGGTACCGGGATCTCGTCATCCGGATGAGCGGATACTCCGTGACGTTCGTCGACTTGAGCGACACGGCGCAGAACGAGATCATCCAGCGCATGGAATACGCCGTCTGAGCCGGCGATCCGGAAAGGAATGACAGGGAGGGATGCCGTGAGCAAGGTCATGACCATGAAGGAGGCCGTGGAGGCCCACGTCCATGACGGCGATTTCGTCTACATCGGCGGCTACATCTGCAGAACCCCGTTTTCGGCCATCCACGAGATCATCCGCCAGCGAAAATCCGGATTGACGATCACCCGGGGGAACGCCGCGGACGACTTCGACATGCTGATCGGCGCCGGCGTCGTGAAGCGCTTCCTCTCCACGTTCATCTCCCTGGGCCTCTACGGCCTCGCGCGCTGTTACCGTCGATCCCTGGAAAAGGGGATTCCCCACCGGATTGAGGTGGAGGAGTACACGAACCTCTCCCTCCCGATGATGCTCATGGCGGGCGCGATGGGGATGCCCTTCGTCCCCGTGAAGGACATGGTGGGGACGGACCTGCTGAACATCCGGGGATTCCTGGGGGAAAACAAATACCGACTGATCGAGTCGCCCTTCGACGGCAGGCCGGTTCTCCTCGTGCCGTCCCTGAATCCCGACGTGGGGATCATCCACGTCCAGCAGGCCGACGAGAACGGGAACGCCCAGATCTGGGGGATCGGAGGGGACTGCAAGTACGGAGCCAACGCCTCGATGAAGGTCATCGTCTCCTGCGAGCGGATCGTCAGCCGGGAGACCATCGGGAAGGACCCCTCCCGGACCATCGTTCCGGACTTCAAGGTCGCCGCCGTGGTGGAGGAGCCCTTCGCCTCGCATCCCGGGTACACGCCGGGTTTCTACGACCTCGACCTGGGATTCGGCTATCTTTACAAGGAAGCGTCCGGCACGGTGGAAGGGTTCGAGGCCTTTCTCCGGGAGTGGGTGTACGACATTCCCGACCGGACGGCCTACATCCAGCATTTCATCAACCGGTTCGGATACGCCCGCTTCAAGGGTCTCCAGGCCCGGTTCGATTACGGCTACCCGGTGAGCTACGAGTACTGATGTGTCCAAATCGGCGAGGGTGCGGACTTCAAAATTGACACCCCCACCGGCGGATTAACGAACGGCGCGGGGACGGATTTGAATCCGTTCCCTTCTCCAGGGAGGCGGATGGCTATGGATGAGCACCCCAACGACTACATCAAGCCCGAGTTGATGGCCTGCTGCGGGGCGCGGGAGATCCGGGACGGCGACGTCGTCGTCGTCGGCACGGGATTTCCCACCATGTCGGCGAACATCGCCAAATACACCCATGCCCCGACGGCGGTGATGATGCAGGAATCCGGCGTCTACGACGCCCGGCCACGCCGGCCCGCCCTGTCCGTCGGCGACGCCTGCCTCAACCCCGGGGCCGCCATGATCGGCGGTCTCGTGGACATCATGGGCATGTTCCTGCAGGGAGGATGGATCGACGTCGGGTTTCTCTCGGGCTCCCAGGTGGACCGCTTCGGGAACATCAACACGACCTGCATCGGACCCTACGACCGTCCCGTGAGCCGGCTGCCGGGGAGCGGCGGCGCCAATCCCATCGGGTCCCTGGCGAAGCGTGTCCTCATCATCGCCCAGCACGACCCGCGCCGCCTTCCAGCCCGTGTGGACTTCATCACGACGCCCGGATACATCGATGGTGCCGGGGCCCGGGAGAGGTGGAACCTGCCCGCCGGCACGGGTCCCCACGTCATCATCACGAACAAGGCTGTTCTCCGCTTTCACCCGGAGACAAAGGAGGCCTGCCTGGCCAGTTTCCATCCGGGGTGCACGGTCGAGGAGATCCGGGGCACGACCGGCTGGGACCTGAAGGTAGCCGGCGATGTCCACGAGACGGAGCCGCCCCGGGCGGAGGAGCTGCGGGTCATCCGCGAAATCCTCGATCCGCACCGGATGATCAAAATATACGAATCGAAAGGCTACGTATAGAACAGCCGTTGAAAAGGGATCGTCTGCTGTGTTCCCCTCGTCCCTCGCCGCCCGAGGAACGCAAAAGTCCGACTCGCGGCCCGGGGACTTCGGGAACCTTGCATCCAGCCCCTTTTGAACGGCAGGAATCCGTGACACCGGCAGACGGTGATCTAAAAAAAGTCCGACCTGTTTCGTGACCGGACCTGAAGAGGAGGGCGCTCATGGATCATACGGAGAAGCTGGCGGCGTTCCTGGCGGGGATCACCTTCGATGCGCT
>CAZXMK010000167.1:0-1457 GCA_964641935.1 uncultured Syntrophaceae bacterium | reverse complement strand
GTCGCCGGGTACGAGGCGGCGGACCGGCCGGCGGCGGCCATGCATCCCTGGCACACCCTGGGGGGATTCCTTCCCACGGGGACCTGCGGGACCTTCGGCGCGGCGGCGGCGGCCGCCCGGCTGAGGGGATGCAACGCCGGAGGCATGCTGAACGCCTTGGGGTGCGCCGGCTACCTGGCGCCCGTCTCCATGGCGCAGCAGCTCATGGGCGGGTACACCGTCAAGATCGTCCAGGGCGGCCAGGCTGCCATGGCGGGGCTGATGGCGGCGGGGCTGGCCGGAGCGGGAATCACCGGCGACCGCCAGGTCTTCGAGGGATCGGAGTTGAAGGGCGGGTTCACCCAGATCACGACCCGGGCGGAGCCGAAATTCGAGAAGCTGACGGAAGGGCTCGGGGAGCACTACACGATCAGCGACATCTACTTCAAGCCCTACACCGCCTGCCGCCACACCCACGGCGCCGCCCAGGCGACGCTGGAGATGATGAAGGAGGAAAGGCCCGATCCCGCTGATATCGCCGCCGTCGAGGTCTTCACCTACGGCATGGCGGTGATCGCCGTGGGAAAGGGCGTTGCGGAACGGGACACCTTCGTGAATGCCCAGTTTTCCATCCCCTACGTTGTCGCCGTCTGCATCCTTGACAGGGAACTGGGGCCGCGGCAGCTCACGGAGAGGCGGATGGCCGATCCTGCACTGCTGGAGCTGTCGAAGAAGGTCAACGTCCGGATGGACGAGGAATTGAACAGGATTTACCCGGAAAAAACCTCCAGCCGCGTGGAGATCGTCTTCCAGGACGGCCGGCGGATCGCCCGGCAGGTGGACGTACCCAAGGGGGACCCGCGGGATCCCATGGAGGCGGCGGACCTGGCGGACAAGGTCCGATGGTTCGCGGGCAGCCGCGACCGGAATAAAATCGAACGGGTCATCGATATGATCCTCAACCTGGAGCGCCTCCCGGACGTCCGGAAACTGATCGGCCTGATCTGACGGGAACGGCGCATCGCACAACGGATGCAAGGAGCGGAAACAATGGATTTTTCTTTGAACGAAGAACAGAAGATGCTTTTGGACACCCTCCGGACCATGGGGGAGCGGGAGAAATTCAGGGAACGCGCCGCGGAGATCGACCGGACGGGCGAGTTTCCCTACGACCTGATGGCGAAATACGCCGAAATGGGATTGCTGGGCATGACCCTGTCGCCGGAGCACGGCGGCGGCGGTCAGCCTGCGATCAACGCCATCCTGGCCATCGAGGAGCTGGCCAAGTACAGCCCCATGATCGCGGCGCCTGTCTTCGAGTCCAACGTGGGACCCGTCCGGGTGATCGACCTGTTCGGGACGGAGGATCATAAGAAGGCGATCATTCCCGGGGTCTGCAGGGGAGAGCAGAGCGTCTCCGTCTGCATGACCGAGCCGGAGGCGGGCTCGGACCTGACGGCCCTCTCCACGAAGGCCGT
>CAZXMK010000166.1:0-6947 GCA_964641935.1 uncultured Syntrophaceae bacterium | reverse complement strand
TCCGATCCGGACGGCCGACGACCTGGAGCACGAACTCGCCCGTGCGCTGGCGAAAATCGCCGATTTCTCCATCCCGCGCTTCGGATCCTCCGACTGCGCCTGCACCGGCCATCTCTTCGGCTGGCGGGACGATCCGCGGCGCGATCCGTCCTTCATCGCCCTGCTCCAGCACTTCCGCATGGACCGCCTCGCGCCGGATTGATCTTGTCAACGAAGCCCGTCTCTGCTATGCATCCCGGGGTCGGATAACCGGCCGTTTTCAAATGAAAAGTCGAAAACCCACCACGATTCTTCAAGGAGATCCCACATGTATGCCGTCATCATGGCCGGCGGCCGGGGAACCCGCTTCTGGCCCCGGAGCCGCGACCAAAAACCCAAGCACCTGCTGGACATCCTGAGCGAACGGACGATCATCCAGGAAACCGTGGACCGCCTCCTGCCCCTGGTGCCGCCGGAGCGGATCCTCGTTGTCACCGGCCGGGCGCACGCGGCGGAACTGGCCCGCCAGCTCCCGGACATCCCGGCACGGAACATCCTCATCGAGCCCATGGGAAGAAACACCGCCCCCTGCATCGGCCTGGCGGCCCATGCCGTCCAACGGCTGGACCCGGGCGCTGTCATGGCGGTCCTGCCGGCGGATCATCTGATCATCGACGAAGCCAGATTTCTGGAAGTCCTCCGGGCGGCCGCCGAGGCGGCGGAACCGGGACGGCATCTCGTCACAATCGGCATCGCCCCCACGGCCCCGGAGACTGGATACGGCTATCTCGAACTGGGGGAAGAGACAGGATCGGCCGGAATGGAAAAGGTCCGGCAAGTCCGGTCCGTCCGGGAAAAGCCGGACCTGGAAACGGCGAAGGCCTTCCTGGCGGAGGGAAACTACGTCTGGAACAGCGGGATGTTCGTCTGGACCGCCGGGGCCGTCCTCGATGCGATCGGCCGGTGGCTCCCTGACCTGGCGAAAGGGCTGGAAACGATCGACTCCGCCCTGGGGACGGAGCGCGAAAACGCCGTGCTGGAGAGTGTCTATCCCGGATTGCCCTCGATCTCCATCGACTACGGCGTCATGGAAAAAGCGGATAACGTGCTGGCCCTCCGGGGGGATTTCGGCTGGTCCGACGTGGGAAGCTGGGACGCCCTCTGGGAGGTCTCGCCGAAGGACGGCTCGGGAAACGTCCTGAGAGGATCCGTCGCCGCCGCCGGAACGAAATACTCCCTTGTCGTGGCCCGGGACCGGCTGGTCGCCCTGGCGGGGGTGGAGGACCTGATCGTCGTGGACACGGAGGATGCGCTCCTCATCTGCAAGCGCGGCGACTCCCAGCGGGTCCGGGAGGTCGTGGACCTCCTGGAGAAGAAGGGGCTCCGGGAGTACCTGTGACCGGCGGGAGAAGGCCGCCCGTGTAATCCATGACACACAGGACACCGAAATCGGAACATTTATGGCCCCCCGGACGGCCATTCCCCATTCATGACGGCCGGTTCCGCTGCTTAGATCTCACCGAAAAAAATGTGGATAATTTGGTTCGATTATATTAAGCACTTTCACTTAATAAACAGGCACCTTGATACAGGGGATAAATTCTTATGAGGTTCGAAATCTGCAAAGGCGGTGTAGGGCTTACCTACGAAATCCGCAACATCGTCAACATCGCCAAGAAGCTGGAACAGTACGGAGTCGAGATCTGCTGGGAGAACATCGGTGATCCCGTCCAGAAGGGTGAGCACATTCCCGACTGGATGAAGGAATGCATCATCGAGATCATCCGGGACGACCGGTCCTTTGCCTATTCCCCCACGAAAGGCATGGACGAGACCCGTAAGTTCCTTGTGGAGCGGGTCAACAGCCGGGGCAAGACCCAGATCACCCCCGAGGACATCATCTTCTTCAACGGCCTGGGCGATGCCATCGCCCGCTCGTACAGTGCGATCCGCCTGGACGCCCGGGTCATCGTCCCCGAGCCGACCTATTCGACCCATTTCATGGCGGAGGTGCTCCACGCCTCGTTCCCGCCCAACACCTACCGGATGAATCCCTACAGCAACTGGTATCCGGACATCCGGGAGTTGGAGCAGAAGGTCAAGAGCCACCACGCCGTCGTGGGCATCCTGGTCATCAACCCGGACAACCCGACGGGCTTCGTCTACCCGGCGGACACCCTGCGGCAGATCGTGAGGATCGCCAAGGAATACGACCTGTTTCTGATCTTTGACGAGACGTACATCAATATCGTCTACAACAACAAGAAAACGGCCCAGCTCTCCGACGTGATCGAGGACGTGCCGGGGCTCAGCATGAAGGGCATCTCCAAGGAATTTCCCTGGCCGGGATCCCGATGCGGATGGATCGAGGTGTACAACGCCGACAAGGACGAGAAGTTCGCCAGCTACATCAACACGATCCTGCACCAGAAGATGTCCGAGGTGTGCTCCACCACGCTGCCCCAGATCGCCATCCCGAAGATCATGAGCCACCCGGAGTACCAGAATTACCTGGCCGAGCGGCGCAGCCTCTACGAGCGCCTGTCCAACATCGCCTACAAGATCCTCAAGGACGTGCCCTACCTGATGGTAAACCGCACCAACGGCGCTTTTTACATGACTGCCGTGTTCAACGAGGCCGTCCTCAACGCCCGGCAGTTCCTGCAGATCGAACAGGAGGAGATACGGGAATACATTGAGCAGCTGACGGGTCCGAACATCGAGTTCGACAAGCGCTTCGTCTACTATCTCCTTGCCTCCACGGGAATCTGCGTGGTTCCCCTGACATCGTTCTTCACCAACATGCCTGGCTTCCGCATGACCCTGCTGGAGAAGGACGAGGAGAAGTTCACCCGGAACATACACACCATCGCGGAAAAGATCGTGGAGTACATCGAATCCTCCAACAAGCAGTCCGTCAACGCCATGGTGGGACCGTAACGATCTGTGTTATCGCAATAAAAGGCGGGCCGGGAAATCCGGTCCGCCTTTGCTTTTGGCAGGCTGTTCAAAAACGTCCGGATGCAAGGCGCCCGATATCCCGGGCCGCGAGGCGTACTCGGCAGTACGTTGAGCGGAGCGGGATGAGGGCAACGCCGCAGACGGGCGTTTTTCAACAGCCTGTAGAAGTTACTTCACGAGACGGCGATGCATAAGGCGCAGGGCCAATGGGTACGACACGGCCGCAAAGACCAGGAAATACAGGAGGCCCCACAGGGCGGACAGGTCGCTGAACCCGATGCTGAGAGCACGGGTGACGTTCACCAGGTGGGTCAGGGGCAGGATCAGGGCCGCCTGGCGGGCCCACTCGGGAAGGGCCTCCAGGGGGAAGAACGTCCCGCCGAAGAGGTACATGGGGGTTATAAAAAGGAAGAAGGGCAGGTTGAACAGCTCGATGTGGGGCGTCACGGCCGTGAAGATCATGCCGACGGAACCGAAGGCGATCCCGCCGAGGAAGGCCAGGGGAAGCAGGAGGAGCGCCTCGGGCCAGCGCAGGAGCCCGAAGAGGCCGATGACGACCAGCATGATGGCTGTGGCGATGACGGCCTTCGTGGCGCCCCAGACGATTTCGCCGGTGATGATCTCCGAGACCGTCAGCGGCGTGGCCATCATGGCATCGAAGGTCTTCTGGTAGTACATCCGGACGAAGGAGCCGTAGGTGTTCTCGAAGAAGGCGTTGTTCATCACCGTCATGGCGACCAGGGCCGGCGCGAGGAAGAGGGTGTAGGGGACGGTCGCTCCGCCGTAGGGGACGTCCCCGACGAGACGGCTGAAGCCCACCCCGAAGGCCAGCAGATAGAGAAACGGCTCCAGCATCGGGGTCATGAAACTGACCATCCAGTTCTGCCGATAGACGGCGAGATTGCGCCTCCAGACCCTCCAGAACCGTCCCGATATGGCGTTCATTCGCGAAGCTCCCGTCCCGTCAGTTTCAGGAAGACGTCCTCCAGGGTCGCCATCCGGAGCAGGCAGCCGTCGCCGGGACACCGGCCGGCGATCTCCCGGAACAGTCCCTCGCTTTCGCTCCCATTCCCGAAGACAATCAGCCGGTGGCCCAGGTCGTCGCTTTGCAGCCCCCGCTCCCGGACCCAGGCGCGGAGATCCTCCGTCGGCTCGGCCACCTCGATGACGTGCCGCCCGGCGAAACGCTCCACCAGGTCCCGGGGGCTCCCCTCCACGAGCAGTTTTCCCTTGTCCATGATGATGAGCCGGTCACAGAGCCGCGCCGCCTCGTCCATGTAATGGGTCGTCAGCAGGATCGACAGGCCCCGGGAGCGAAGCCCCTCCAGGCGATCCCAGACCTGGTGCCGCGACTGGGGATCGAGGCCCGTCGTCGGCTCGTCCAGGATCAGGAGGTCCGGGTTGTTGATGAGCGCCCGGGCGATCACCAGGCGGCGCATCATCCCGCCGGAGAGCTCCATGGCCCGGGTGTCCCGTCGGTTCTCCAGGGACATGAAGGACAGGAGCTCCAGGGCCCGCCGGCGGGCCTCCATGCGGGGAACGTTGAAGAAGCCGGCATAGACCTCCAGGTTCTGGATCACCGTCAGGTCCGGGTCCAGGTTGTTTTCCTGCTGGCAGACGCCGATCCGGCTTTTGACGGCCCGGTAGTGGCGGCGGATGTCCATGCCGAAGACGTTCAGGTCCCCCGCCGTCATGGGCGAGAAGCCGTAGATCATTCGAATCGTGGAGGTCTTTCCGGCCCCGTTGGGTCCCAGGATGCCAAAGCACTCGCCGCTCTCCACCGCGAACGACAGGCCGTCTACGGCCACAAGATCGCCGAAGGTCTTCTTCAGGCCGGTTGCCTCGATCACCGGCTCCATGCTGTTCTTTGCTTCCAATATCATGATTCTAATGATTATACGGGGCTGCCGCCTTCCTGTTTGCCAACTGCTATCGGGATGATTATGTTGGCTTGCACATCGCTGATACCATACCCGCTCAAGAAAAGGGAACGCCCGGCCGATTTTTATTGCATCGGGATTCCCGCCGGGATATGGGGGAAGGCGTCAACTCAAAGGACACCAAGGTGTCGGAAAGGACAGGAGACACATGTTCACGGTAACGGAAAAAGCAAACGAAATGATCAAGGATTTCATGAAGAACCGGGATGCGGACCAGTCGATCCGAGTGATGATTTTCGAGGGAGGCTGAGCGGGGCCCTCCTTGGGCATGGCTCTGGATGAGCCGAAACAGGACGACAAGACGTTCGAGGACAACGGCCTCAAGTTTGTGATCAACCAGACCCTGTACGACGAGATTCAACCCATCACCGTGGACTTCATCGAGACCCCTCACGGGTCCGGATTCAAGCTGTCGTCCAGCTTCGTTCCTGCCGGCGGCAGCTGCAGCACCTGTTCCTCCTGCGGCTGAACGAATATCGAACGACCACCTGCGGCTCGGGGAGGCGGCTCATCTCCGCTTCCCCGGCCGCTCTTTCTTTCATCACCATGACACCAAACGACAAAAACCAAAGCGGACGGGATGCGGCGGACCGGCTGTACCAGGACGGGCGGTTCGAGGAAGCGATCGCTCTGTACCGGGATCTCCTGGCATCCTCCCCCGACGACGACTCCATCGTCCTCTCCCTCGCCTGGACCTGCCACGACGCCGGCTGCCTGGAAGAGGCCATCGGGCTCTTCGAGCGGCTTTTCCAAAAAGAGCTGAGCCGGCGTGTCTTCACCGGATTCGGCTTCGACGAGCTCGTACGCATCTTCAAGGACAATGCCATGTTCGACCGGCTGGTCGATGTCTGCGAACGGGCCGCAGAGGCCCAGCCGGAGGATTTCGCACTCAGCGAGGCGCTGGCGGACGCCTACCTCAAGGCGGACCGTCCCGGGGACGCGGTGAAGGTGCTGGAAAAAATGACGGAGGAGGAACCGGAGGCGGCCGCCGTCCTCTGCCTCCTGGGTAACGCTCTCCTGGCCCTCTCGGAGTGGGACCGCGCCGAGGATGCCTACCAGCGGGCCGTCTGCCTGGAGCCCGAGAAGACCGGCGTCTTCTACGGCCGCATGGCCCATACGCTTCTGGATCGGAACGAGCCCGAACGGGCGCTGAACGCCTACAGCCGCTGCATCGACTTCCAGCCGGAAGATCCCCTCTACCGCTGCGGCCGGGGAGACATCCTCCTCCAGCTCGGCCGGCTGGAAGATGCCTTGGAGGCCTATGAACGGGCCGTCTCTCTCAACCCGGAACAGGCCGGGGCCTACCTGAACCGCCTGGGCCACAGCCTGGCCCGGCACAAGCGGCACCCGGAAGCCGCCGACGCCTTCCACAAGGCCGCCACCGCGGAACCCGGCAATCCCCTCTATACCCTCCACCTCGCCGAATGCCTCCTGGCCATGGGGAAGGAAGAAGAAGCGAAGGACATCCTCAGGAAGGCCGGGATGCCGGAATAGGCGGATCTCGTTTCCGGAGGTTGACGAAAACTCAGAACCCCAGCAACAAAAAAAACTTTTCTTTTTGGCTAATTTATTTTTGTTGACTTTTCTTGCGACATCGTTTAGCGGAACTCCATCATGAGCAGGGTGATCATATTCCTCAAATTCACCTGCGATTGAAACTTTCCCCCTGACAAACCAGCCAATTTTCAACATCCACAGGACGCCATCGGTTCGTCCGGCCCCCGGAAGTTCACTGAATTCCGGCAGTTCGGATTTCTGAGGCCGTCTCCTTCCATTTCTTCAATCATTTTCGGAGAATCTGCATGCAAGACGGCTTGCGAGGCCATCTCTCACACCGTGTGGTGCGCCCGCTTCTGTCCCTCCTCATGCTCTTCGGCATGGGGATCGACCTCTTCGCCGCCGATCTTTCAGAGACCATTCAGGCGGCGAAGCGATACGATGCGGCCTACCTCGCCGGCGTAGCCCAGTATCAGTCGATCCTGACCAGGGAATCCCAGTCTCTCGCTTCCCTACTGCCCCGCCTGAGCGCCTCCGGCAGCGCCACACAGAACGCCGCGGAAACAAGCT
>CAZXMK010000165.1:0-6951 GCA_964641935.1 uncultured Syntrophaceae bacterium | reverse complement strand
TCTCCCGGGGGAAGATGTTGAAGCCGCCGCTGACGATCATGTCCTTGGAGCGGTCGACGATGTAGAGGAAGCCCTCCTCGTCCATCTTCGCCATGTCGCCCGTCCAGAGCCAGCCGTCGCGGATGGTCTCCGCCGTGGCCTCGGGGTTCTTCAGGTAGCCCGTCATGATGTTGATGTGGCGGCAGATGATGTCCCCCACCTCGCCCGGCGGCACGTCGTTCCCGTCGGCGTCGACGAGCCGGACGGTCGCCGGAAACGTCGGCCTTCCACAGGAACTGAAGATACGACGCTCCCGCTCCGGATCCTCGATCACGTGCTCTTCCCGCGGGAGGGCGCTGATCATCATGGGGGCCTCGGTCTGGCCATACAGCTGCGTGAAGATGGGCCCGAAGGTATTGATGGCCTGCTTCAGGCGCTCCGGGGCGATGGCGGCAGCCCCGTAGACGATGTTCCGCAGGCTCGAGACGTCGTACTTCCCCCGGTCCGGGTAATCGAGAAGGACGTAGATCATGGTCGGGACGACGAATGTGGAGGTGACTCCGTGCTTCTGGACGGCCTCGAGGAAACTCTTCGGGTCGAACCCGTCGAGGATGACGCAGACCCCCCGGCGGATCATGATGGGGATCATCAGGCACCCGCCCGCGTGGGTGAGGGGCGTCGCAAAGGCGAAGACCTCGTCGTAGCCGAAGCCCAACTCCAGCATCTCGGTGATGTACGTGCCGATCCAGGCCCGGTGGGAGAGCATCACGCCCTTGGGAAGCCCCGTGGTCCCGCCGGTGAAGTAAATCCCCGCCAGGTCCTCCTCGTCGATCTCCACGTGAGGAACCTCCGGCGGACTTTCCCGGATGAGCGTCTGGAGGTGCAGATGGCCCTCGGCGATCTTCTCCGGGTCCTTCCCGACGCAGATGAAGTGCTTGACCGTCTTGAGGCGGGGGATCATCTCCATCACCCGGGACGCCATCTTCTCGTGGTAGATCAGGGCCTTGCACTCCGCGTGGTTCATCATGTAGACGTGGTCGTCGTTGGTCAGAAGCACCGCCAGGGGCACCCGGATGACGCCTATCTTCGCCAGGCCGTACTCGCAGGAGATGTACTCGGGGCAGTTGGCCATCAGGAACGCCGTCGTGTCCCCTTTTTTCAGCCCCAGTTTGGTCAGGGCGTTCGCCAGGCTGTAGGCCGCCTTCTGCATGTCGTCATAGGTGTACGATTCGTCGTGGTACTTCATGGCCACCCGGTGCCTGAAGTTCATGACGCACCGGTCATACATCTCTCCGACCGTCGTGCCGAATATCATCGCTCAACCTCCTCCGTTTTCCCCGGTGGGGAGTTTCCTGATCGTTCCGGTCCCTGCACGGGGCCGGCTTCAACCCTTGTAGAAGCTTTTTTTGTATAGCTTCTCACTCAGGCCCGTCAAGTCGGCCCATTTCAAGGGGCCTCCCTTGTCGGCGGGAAAGCCGATTCCCCAGATGGCACCGATGTCGACAGCCCGCGGCCCCTTGACGACGCCCTTTTCCAACAGTTCCTTGCCCGTCTCCACGAAGGGGAGAAACAGCATTTCCTGGAGAGACTCGACACTCATCTCCTTCTTCAGCCCCTGCGGATTGACGAGGGGAAGCACCTCCGGATCGACGGCCCCCTCCTTCGTGTAGAATCCCTTTCCATTCTTGTTGCGGCCGAAACGTCCCGCCTTGTAGACGTTCTCCAGTGCCATCGGCGCCTTCCGCCCGAGTGACTTGGTCAGGACCAGGTAGGACACGTCGATCCCGACTTCGTCGGTGAGGCGGATCGGGCCGACAGGAAGGCCGAACCGCATCATGGCATTGTCCACGGCGTCCATGGGCACGCCCTCCCCCAGCAATTCGTAAGCCTTGATGAAGTAGGGAAACAGCATGGCGTTGACGACGAATCCGGGGTTGTCGTTGCAGACGATGGGGCGCTTGCGCAGGCCCGCGGCGAAATTCAGGAGGTTGTACACCGCCTCGTCCGTGGTCTCCTTTCCCCGGATGATCTCCAGGAGTTCCATTCGCCAGACGGGGGAAAAGAAATGGGTGCCCAGAAAGCGCTTTGGGTGCGTGACGCTCCGGGCCAGCCGGTCCACCGGCAGGCTCGAGGTGTTGCTGACGATCAGGCAGTCCTCCGGCACGGCCCGGCAGAGGTCCCCGTAGACCTCGTCCTTCACGGCGGGATCCTCGAAAACCGCCTCGACGACGAGATCGACGTCGGCGAAATCGGCCGTCCACTCCGAGACGGGCTTGAGCAGACCCATGAGATCATCGGCGGATTTTTTAAGCTGGCCCTTCTCCGCCATGCCCTCCAGGATTTTTTTCACAAAGGCCTTTCCCGGCTCCATAGCCTCGGGGAGGTCCTTTACCACGACCGGCACCTGAAGGTGCCGGAGCATGTCGATGATGATCCCCCGCCCCATGGTGCCGAAGCCCAGGACAGCCAGCTTCTTCAGGGGCCGGGGATGGAAGCCCTTGGGGATCATGGTGAGGGGCTTGTCCGAGTACGTCTTCAGGAAAAAGGTGTTGATGGAGCCCTTGCACTCCGGCGTCGCCAGGACCTCGAGAAAGCACTCTGTCTCAATCTTCAGCCCTTCCGCGAGGGAGGCGCACTTCAGTCCCTCCTCAACGGCCTTGATCGCGAGGCGGTGCGCCGGCAGGTCCCGGCCCCGGGATGCCTTCCGGGCGAGGGCGCGGGCAGCGGCGACGGCTTCGTCCAGGCCGGAGAGGTCCGGCGTGCTCCTCCGGAGCGTCGACGCATCGCGGGCAATCTCTTCCGCAAAGGCCTTGGCCCGCTCCACCAGATCGTCCTTTTCCGGGCAGACCCGGTCCACCAGTCCGGTTTCCAGGGCCTTGCCGGCGGGAACGACGGCCCCTCTGACGATCATCTCCAGGGCGGAAAGCCCGATCAGCCTGGGCAGGCGCTGGGTGCCGCCACCGCCCGGGATGACCCCGACGTTGCACTCCGGAAGGCCGATCCGGGTCCGGGGACCGTTTGCGGTGATCCGGGCGGTCATGGCCAGGGCAAACTCGTACCCGCCGCCCATGCAGGGACCGCTGATGGCGGCCACGGTGGGAATGCCTAGGTTCTCCAGGCGGCCGAACAGGTCGTTGAAATGGGCCAGCCGGGTGCGAAAGGCCTCGATGTCCGTCTGCCCCCCAAGCATGTCCAGGTTGGCACCGGCATGAAAACCCGTCGCCTTCCCGGAATAGAAGACCACGCCGCGATAGCGCGACCGGTTTTTCTCCAGTTCGGCCAGGGTCTCCTCGAAGCCGGAGATGGCCTCGTTCGTCCACGTGTTGACGGCCTCTCCGGGCACGTCGATCCGGATGACGGCGATGCCACCCTGATCCTCGCCGGTAAATGCCTTTGCCATGTCCTTCTTCCTTTCGCGCTTCCCGGGTGTGGATCGTCCGGGGACGATCCACACCCGGGAAACCGGTTTATTTTTTCTCCTGCTCCGCCAGGATCCGCCTCAGGATCTTTCCGGCTCCGCTCTTGGGCAGGCTGTCCACGAAAACAACCGATGCGGGAACCTTGTAGGCGGCCATCTTGTCCTTGCACCAGCCGATGATCTCCTCTCCGGTGACCTTCCCCTTGAAATCGGGCTTCAGGACAACGTAGGCCTTGGGCTCCTCGCCCCGGTACGGATGGGGAACGCCGATGGCCGCCGCCTCGGCGATCGCCGGGTGCTGGTACAGGAAGGCGTCGATCTCCGCCAGGAAGACGGAGAAGCCGGAGACCTTGATCATCTCCTTCGCGCGGCCCACGATGCGGAACCAGCCGTCCTTGTCCACCGTGACCATGTCTCCCGTCATGAGATAACCGTCGGGGGTGATGGTGTTCTTCGTCTGCTCCGGGGCGTTCCAGTACCCCTTCATGACGCAGGGCCCCTTGATCCAGAGCTCGCCCTCCTCGCCGATGCCGGCTTCCTTGTCCGGCGTTGCGGGATGGACGATCTTCACGTCGTGCCAGTACACGGGGCTGCCGATGGTGCCCGGTGAGAAGTTCTGGCAGTTGTTCCCCACGATGCCGCCCGTGCACTCACTGAGGCCGTAGCCTTCCACGATGTGGGTCCCCGTCAGCTCCTTCCAGCGCTTGTGGATCTCCAGGGGCACCGGGGCGCCGCCGGAGAGGACAAAGCGGAGGGACTTCAGGTTGTAGTTCCCGATGATGGGCAGGTTGCAGACGGCCACGTTGATGGGTGCGATGGTGACCCAGCCGGTGACCTTGTAGTTCTGGATCACGTCCAGCATCGGCAGGAGGTCGAAGCGGGCGAAGAGGATCAGGGTGCTCCCCACGGCCAGGGCCGGGTTCATGGCGATGTCCAGGCCGGTGATGTGGAACAGGGGCAGGATGATCAGGTGGACGTCGTTCTCCGTGTACTCGTAATAGTGGCGCACCGCCAGGTTGTGGACCGCCATGTTGCCGTGGGTCAGCATGGCCCCCTTGGGGGACCCCGTCGTTCCCGCCGTATACTGGAGCAGAGCCACGTCGTTTTCCAGGTCGATGTCCACCCTAGGCGGGTTGGGGGGCGTATTGTCGATGAGGCTCTTGAAGTCGATGGTGCCTGGGATGGTTTTCTTCTCCGTGGACATGGAGGCGTGAAGAGGGATCGTCGGCTTCTCCGGCAGGTAGTCGGCAAAGCTCGTGACAAGAATGTTTTTCAGGCCGCAGCTGTCCTTGACGGGCTCCAGAACGGGCCAGAAGAAGTCCTCCATGATGATCGTCTCGACGCCCGCGTCCTCCAGCTCGTACTGGAGCTCGTCCGGCTTGTACATGGGGCTCACATTGACGACGATGCCGCCCATCTTCAGGATCCCGTAAAAGCCGATGACGAACTGGGGGCAGTTCTCGAAGTAGAGGCCGACCCGGTCGCCCTTCTTGAGCCCCATGTTGACGAGGGCCGTGGCCAGGCGGTCGGTGGCATCGTCCAGTTCGCGGAAAGTCGTCTCATGTCCGTAAAACAGGATCGCCGTCTTGTCGGGCCGGATCTTCGCCTGCTTCCGGATCAACTCGAAAATGGGCTCATTGGGAAGGGGCGGGACTACGGGGTCCTGCTTGGGCCAGTTGTGTTCCCAGATTCTCTGCATCGTTCCTCTCCTTTTTTCGTTCGATGGTGAATCCCGGTGATTGTATCGATCCTTTCCTCACCGCCCGGGGCCCCGCGGGTACGCCATTCGTCCTGGTCCCCCCACACCCGTACGGCCTGTTCCGCGTCTTTCCCTGCTTTTCGTCTCCTTATCTCTCGTCAAATCTGCCGGAAATGCTTCTCCCCCTCCGGCAAACCGGTATGATCCCGGACGGAATTACATCCCCAGGACCTTGCTCAGGATGTTTTTCTGGATCTGGGACGTTCCCCCGCCGATGGCCAGGATCAGGATATCCCGGAAATAGCGCTGCATGTCGTGGGCCATCAGGGAACCCGATTCCCCCATCACGTTGA
Organism: uncultured Syntrophaceae bacterium; assembly: GCA_964641935.1. Classification (GTDB taxonomy): domain Bacteria; phylum Desulfobacterota; class Syntrophia; order Syntrophales; family PHBD01; genus PHBD01. The sequence goes on along the minus strand of CAZXMK010000165.1, from coordinate 1,502 downwards.
TGCCGCGCAGGCAGATCTTCTTCGCCGTCTCGGCGCAGAAGTACTTGGACATGGAGGTCTCCAGGACCGGCTGCATCCGCTGCACCTCCTTCCAGGCGGCGGAATAGGCAAGCTGGCGCATCGCCTCCAGGTCCGTGACCATCTCCGCCAGGGTGTGCTGGAGGGACTGGGTGTCGGTCCCGGTGCTCCGCCTGATCTTTTCGGCGGCGAAGGCCAGGGCGTCCCGGAAGGCCGCCTCGGCGATGCCGATGCAACAGGACGACAGAACGAGCCGCTCCTGGTTGAGGAGCTTCATCTCCTGCTTCCAGCCGTTGTTCAGCCCCTTCTCGCCGCCCAGGATGTCCTCCTGCCGGACCCGCACGTTGTCGTAGTTGACCTCGCAGGTGTTGGAGCCGTGGTAGCCCAGCTTCTCGACGGGCCGCGTGCTGTAGCCCGGCAGCTTCGTGTCGACGATGAAGGCGGTGATCCCGTTGTACTTGGACTCGGCCGTCCGGGTGAAGGTGACGGTGTAGTCCGTCACGCCGGCGCCGGTGATGAACATCTTGTTGCCGTTGATCACCCAGCCGCCGTCCTCCGGGACCGCCTTCGTCCGGATGCTCGCCGCGTCGGACCCGGCATTGGGCTCCGTGAGGCCGAAGCTGAACATGATCTCGCCCTTCGCAAGTCGCGGGAGGTACTTCGCCCTCTGCTCGTCGCTGCCGTTGACGGTGATGATCTCGTTGCCGTAGAGGAGGATGTTTCCCAGGGCCCAGGAGAGGACCGCCAGGCGCTTGGAGATCTCCTCGAAGAGGATCATCAGGTCCAGGACGTCGCCGCCCTTTCCGCCGTATTCCTTCGGGATGTTGATCCGCGCCAGGTCCAGGTCGCAGAATTTCCGGACGAGGTCATGGGGAAACTCGTCCCGGCCGTCGAAGGCCCGGACCCACTCCCGGGGCATCTCCCGCTCCACGAAGTCGCGGACGGTCTTCCTTAGGGCGTTCTGCTGTTCCGTAAAGCTCAAATCCATCGCACCGTCTCCTTTTCCGCCTGCGCTCCCCGATTCCTCATCCCGCCTGGGACCGCCGGTGCATGAGGAAGTTCATGTCCAGGGACATGACCTTCTCGTCCCGCTGGTTGCGGACTTCGTAATGCCAGACCTGGAATCCCTGGACCGGCTTGGCCGTCTCCTTTTTCTCTTTCACGGTGATGTGGACCGTGATCGTGTCGCCCAGTTTCACGGGGGCGAACATCCGCATGTTGTCGGTCCCCATCCAGGCGATCATGGCGCCGCCCTCGATCTTGGCCTGCGCCGCCAGCCCCACCGCAAGTCCGAAGATCAGCGGGCCATGGGCGATCCGCCCCTTGAAGACGGTCTTCTGGGCGTAGACCTCGTCGGTGTGGAGAGGATAGAAGTCCATGGTGAGGCCCGCCCAGTTCACCACGTGGGTCTCCGTGACGGTGATCGACGGGGTCTGGAAGTGGAACCCCGGGTCGAAATCTTCCCAGTATTTTTCAGGCATCGC
>CAZXMK010000164.1:0-6989 GCA_964641935.1 uncultured Syntrophaceae bacterium | reverse complement strand
ATCCGGAAGGCCTGTGGAAAGGATTTTGTCATTGTCACCCCGGGAATCCGGGGGGCCGACGCGGTTTCCGGGGACGACCAGAAGCGGGCATGGTCCGCTGCGGAGGCCGTCCGGGCGGGCGCCGACTTTGTCGTTGTCGGGAGGCCCATCCGGCTGGCCCGGGACCCGGCCGGCGAGGCGGATCGGATCGTCGAGCAGATCGGGCAGGGGTTGTCCGGACGGCCGGCATAGACAGGGCCGGATTCGGAGCGGGGATGGCGCTGCCGCGGGACATCGAGGTGATTTACGGGGTGAATCCCGTCCTGGAAGCGCTTCGCTCCGGGGAGCCGGCCATTGAGCGGGTCCTGATCGCAAAAGGCCGCGGAGCAAAGGCTGTAGAGCCGGTGCTGAAGCTGGCAAGAGAGCGCGGCATCGCAACGGGTTTTACGGATCGGCAGGAGCTTGACCGGCTCGCGGGGCGGGCGGGCCATCAGGGAGTGGCGGCCCTCTGCCGCCCTTATCGTTACGCCTCCCTGGAGGAGGCGGCTGGAGGGGATGACAACCGGGGACACCGGCTTGTGGTGGTTCTGGACGGCATCACCGACCCCCAGAACCTGGGCGCCATCATCCGGACAGCCCGCTGTTTCAGGGCTTCCGGCATCGTGATCCCGGAGCATCGGGCGGCGCCGGTCACGCCGGCGGTGATGAAGGCATCCGCCGGAGCGGCGGGGAGAATCCCCGTGGCCCGGGTCGGGAACCTGGCCCAGGCCCTGGATGCCCTCAAGGAGATGGGATTCTGGATCTACGGGACGGATGCAACGGGCGGCAGAGAGGTGGATACCGCGTCCTTTGAAGGGGATACGGCAGTAGTCATGGGAAGTGAAGGATCGGGACTGCGGCCCCTGATTCGCAGGAAATGCGACTTCCTGCTGTCGATACCCATGACGGGGGACTTCGATTCGTTGAACGTTTCCGTGGCGGCGGGGATCGTCCTGTACGAGGTCTCGCGCCGGCGGAATCCCGGCCGGAGGCAGGTCGGGACACCAACCATCTGAAGAAAGGAAGGGACTATGCCTGCTTATGTTTGGGAGGGGACGACCAGGGCGGGTGCCTTAAAGAAGGGGGAACTGGAAGCGGTCGATCCGGCGGCTGTCCGAACCCTGCTGCGGCGCCAGGGCTTCAAGTCCATTACCGTCAAGGCGAAGCCCAAGGACCTGCTGGAGTACCTGCCTTTCCTGAAACAGAAGGTGAAGGAAAAGGAGGTCGTGGTCTTCTGCCGGATCTTCGCCACCATGATCAATGCCGGCCTTCCGCTGATGCAGTGCCTCGATCTTCTGGCGCAGCAGGAGGCGAACAAGACCTTCCAGAAGATCATCCGGGCCATCAAGGAGGACATCGAGGGCGGCATGACCTTGACGGACGCCCTGAAGAAATACCCGGAAATCTTCGACCAGCTCTTCGTCAACCTCGTCGCGGCCGGGGAGAGCGGCGGTATCCTCGACGTGATTCTCCAGCGGCTTTCGAGTTACATGGAAAAGTCGATGAAGCTGAAGGCGAAGGTGAAGGGAGCCATGACGTACCCCGCATCCGTTCTCGTCATCGCCGTCGGGGTCGTGGCGCTCCTCCTCATCAAGGTCATCCCGGTCTTCCAGAAGATGTTCGAGGGCATGGGTGGGGAGCTCCCCGGACCGACCCAGTTTCTCGTCAACGCCAGCCAGTTCACCCAGAATTACTGGTGGGTCGGTGTGGCGATCATCGTGGCGATCGGATACACCTTCAAGCGGTTCTACGCTACCGAGAAGGGGACCCTCACCATCGACGCCATGCTTCTCAAGGCCCCCGTCTTCGGACCGCTGATCAAGAAGGTGGCCGTGGCCAAGTTCACCCGCACGCTCTCCACGATGATGTCCAGCGGTGTGCCCATCCTGGAAGGCCTGAGCATTGTGAGCAAGACGGCTGGCAACAAGATCATCGAAAATGCCCTGGTAAAGGTCCGGCACAGCATCAGCGAGGGCAAGACCATCGCCGAGCCCCTGGAGGAGGCGAACATCTTCCCGCCCATGGTGGTCCAGATGATCGCCGTCGGAGAGGCGACGGGTGCCCTCGACACGATGCTTGCGAAGATCGCGGATTTCTACGACGACGAGGTCGATGCGGCGGTGGAGGCCCTGACCGCCCTTCTGGAGCCCTTCATGATGGTCTTCCTCGGCGGGGTGTGCGGCGGCATGATCATCGCCATGTACCTGCCGATCTTCAAGATGGCCTCGGTGGTGGGAGGTTAGGAGACGGAAGGGAAAAAAATGGTCGGGATGGCGCGATTTGAACGCGCGACTCCTGCATCCCGAATGCAGTGCCCTACCAGGCTGGGCCACATCCCGACACGGGCGGCACCATATACAATCCGGGTATAAATGTCCACCCCTTTTTTCCGCCCGGATTCCGGTAATCCCGGCAAGTTAGGAATCAACCGTGATCATTTACGACCTTCGCTGCAAAAACAACCACACCTTCGAAGGCTGGTTCCAGGACCGGACGGCCTTCGAAAAGCAGAAAGGCGGGAACTTCATCACCTGCCCGGTTTGCGGGGATGTGGAGGTCTCCATTGTTCCGTCCAGCCGTGCCTTTGTCGGGAAGGAATCCCGGCAGGAATCGAGGGACCCGCGGGAGATCACGCCGGCGCAGGCCTTCCGCATGTTCCATGAATTTCTCAACAAGAACTTCGACGACGTGGGGAACCGGTTCGCGGAAGTGGCCCTGAAGATCCATCGCGGCGACGAGGAGAAGCGGAATATCAAGGGCACCACGACCCCCCAGGAAGAGGACACCCTCCGGGAAGAGGGCATCGAATTCCTGAAGATCCCGGTGCCGAAGCTCGACAGTTGAGAATCCCGCCCGCACCGGACCGTCGGCCGGTCCGGGTGCTGCCGCCATCACCGGAAATCCCCATGGACCGATCCTATCCAGACATTCTCAATCTCATCGGCAATACCCCGCTCGTCGAAATCCGGCGCCTGAATCCCAACCCCAGGGTCCGCATCCTGGCGAAACTGGAGAGTTTCAATCCCGGCGGCTCCATCAAGGACCGCACCGCCCTGGCCATGATCGAGGGGGCGGAGCGGCGCGGCGAGCTGACCCGCGACAAGATCATCCTCGAGGCCACCAGCGGCAACACCGGGATCGGCCTGGCCCTGATCGCCGCCGTCAAGGGCTACCGGATCTGCCTGGTCATGTCCGAGGCGGTGAGCGAGGAGAGAAAGCGGATCCTCAAGGCCATGGGGGCCGAACTGATGTTCACCCCGGCCGGCCTGGGGACGGACGGGGCGATCGAGCGGGGTTACCAGATGGTCCGCGACAACCCGGGGAAATACTATGCTCCCGACCAGTTCAACAATCCCGACAACATCCTGGCGCATTACCAAGGCACTGCCGAAGAGATCTGGAATCAGACGGAGGGTTCCGTAACAACGGTGGTGTGCACCCTGGGGACGAGCGGTACGGCCATGGGGCTGTCCCGGCGCCTCAAGGAACGGAATCCCGCCGTCCGCATCGTCGGCGTCGAGCCCTATCTCCAGCACAAGATCCAGGGGCTCAAAAACATGAAGGAGTCCTACACGCCGGGCATCTACGACCGGAAGATGCTGGACGAGAAGGTAAACATCCTCGACGAGGACGCATTCGAGACGGCCCGCCGGATGGCCCGGGAAGAGGGGATCTTCTGCGGCATGAGCTCCGGCGCCGCCGTTTTCGTGGCCCTGGAAAAGGCCCGGGAGATGGAGGAGGGGGTCATCGTCGTCATCGTCCCCGACGGGGGGGAGCGGTACCTGAGCACGAGCCTGTTCGTGGACCGGGAAGAGACGACGCTGAAATTCTACAACACCCTGACGCGGGAGAAGGAGTTCTTCCGGCCGATCCGGCCGGACCTCGTCCTGATGCACTCCTGCGGTCCCACCGTGCACGACGTGCCCCACATCGGGAGCTACCGCCGCTTCGTCGTCTCCGACCTGATCCGCCGCTACCTGTCGTACAAGGGGTACCAGGTCAAGCACGTCATGAACATCGTGGACCTGGCGGACCGCTCCATCCGGGGGGCCGAGCGGGCGGGCATGGAGCTGGCGACCTACACGGAGCGGTGCATGCAGGCGTTTCTCCAGGGGCTCGACCGGCTCGGGATCACCCGCGACGAGGCCTTTCCCAGGGCCAGCGAAAACGTGGATGCCATGATCCAGCTCGTCGAGAAGCTGGTGGAGCGGGGATATGCCTACGAGAAGCTGCGGTCCGTCTATTTCGACATCTCCAAGCTCGACGCCTACGGCCGCCTGTCCAACATCGACCTGGGCAAGGTCAAGCAGGGGAAGACGGTGGACCTGGACGAGTACGAGAAGGACAGCCCGGTGGACTTCACCCTCCTGAAGCGGTCCACCCTGGGCGAGCTGAAACGCGGGATCTACTACAAGACCCGCTGGGGGAACGTGCGGCCCAGCTGGCACCTGGAGTGTGCGGCGATCTCGCTGAAGTACCTGGCGGAGACCTTCGATATCCACGCCAGCGGCTCCGACATCGTCTTTCCACACTGCGAGAACGTCTACGCCATCGGCCGCGCCTTCACGGGCAAGGCGCCGGCGAATTACTGGCTGAACACGGAGCTGGTGATGGTGGAGGCGAAGAAGATGTCCCGGTCCCAGGGAAACATCGTGACGCTCGAAGAGCTGGAGGCGCGGGGATACGGCGGCCGGGAGATCCGGCTTTTCCTCCTCGGCTCCCACTACCGGAAACCCCTGAATTTTTCCTACGGAGCCCTCGACACGGCGCGGAACACGGTCCGCCGCCTCGACGGTTTCATCCAGCGGCTCCTCCGGTTCACGCCGGGTCCGGGGTTCCCGGACACGGACCAGAACATCTACGACATCAAGGAAGGCTTTGCCGCCGCCATGGACGACGACCTGAACATCTCCGTCGCGACGGCGGTCCTCTTCGAGTTTGTCCGCCGGATGAACATTCCCCTCTCCCAGGGGCTGCTGACCGAAAAGGAGAGGGACCGGGTGCTGGAGGTCCTCCGGAAGGTGGACGGCGTCCTGGGGGTCATGAAATTCGAGGAAGAGCTGCTCCCCGAGGAGGCCTACCGGATGATCCAGGAGCGCGAGACCCTGCGCAGGGCCTCGCAGTGGGCGGAGGCCGACCGGATCCGCGGGCTTCTCCTGGAGATGGGAGTTGAGGTCTGCGACACGCCCGACGGCGTGGTCTGGCGGCTCAGGTGATGGGGGGCGGCGCCCGGAGCCGTCCCTTCGGGAGGATATTGCCATGAAAAAGGAAGTCCGGCGGTCGATCCTGGCCGGTTCCTGGTATCCCGGCCGGCCCGAGACCCTCAAGGGAGACATCGAGACGTACTTCCGGAACGTGCCCGAACGGGAGATTCCGGGCCGCATCGTCGGCCTCGTTGCCCCGCACGCGGGATACGTCTATTCCGGCCAGGTGGCGGCCCACGCCTACAGGCTGATCCGGGATGCGTCCTACGAAAAGGTGATCGTCGTCTCGCCTTCCCATCGCATGCACTTCGACGGTGTCGCCCTCTGGCGGGGAGCCGGCTACGAGACTCCCCTGGGGGTGGTGCCGGTGGACCAGGAACTGGCGGAGTCGCTCCTGGACGCGGACGGGCCGGTCGCCGAGATCCCCGCCGCCCACGCGGGGGAGCACTCCCTGGAGATCCAGCTCCCCTTCCTGCAGGTGGCCCTCGGGGAGTTCTCGTTCGTGCCGCTGGTCATGGGCACCCAGGACGAGCGGACGTGCCGGCGGCTGGCGGAGGTTATCGCCGGAGCCGTCGCGGGTCGGCGGACCCTGGTCGTGGGCAGCTCCGATCTCTCGCATTTTCACTCGCATAGCGAGGCCGGCCGTCTCGATTCCGTCGTTCTCGAACACCTGAAGAACTTCAACCCGGACGGGCTCCTCCAGGATCTGGCCCGCCGGAGCTGCGAGGCTTGCGGCGGCGGGCCGGCGGCGGCGACGATGATGGCGTCCCGGGCCCTTGGTGCGGACCGGGCGGAGCTTTTGAAATATGCCAATTCGGGGGATGTGACGGGAGACCGGCGGGAGGTGGTTGGGTACGCCTCGGCGGTCTTCTATGCCGCTTCCTGATCCATCGTGGAAGGGGCCGCCGGAGAATCCCCGGAAAGCGGAAAGACCATGGAACTGACAGAGCAGGAAAAGAAAGATCTCCTCCATCTGGCCCTCTCAACCATCAAGGCCGAGTTGGAGGGTAAGGAGGCGCCCGGGATGAAGCAGCCTACCCCCATCCTCAAGGAGAAGCGGGGGGCCTTCGTGACCCTGAAGAAGCGGGGCCGGCTCCGCGGCTGCATCGGCTACATCCAGCCGGTCAAGCCCCTGCACGAGACGATCGAGCGGATGGCCCTGGCGGCGGCTTTTGAAGACCCGCGCTTCCCCGCACTCAAAAAGGAGGAGTTGAAGGACCTGTCCGTGGAGATCTCCGTCCTGACGCCGCTCAGGGAGATCCGCGACGTCGGCGAGATCCGCGTGGGGGTCCACGGGCTCTACATCGTCCGGGGACCCAGGTCCGGACTGCTGTTGCCCCAGGTGGCCGTGGAGTACCGTTGGGACACGGAAACATTCCTTAAGGAAACCTGCCATAAAGCCGGTCTTCCGGCCGACGCCTGGCGGGATGAATCGACCCGCATTTTTGTGTTTTCAGCGGAAATCTTTGGAGATTTGTCCTGATTTCGCTCGATTGCCAATCCGGAAGAAACGGGTTGACTTGGCCCGCTCCGGCGGGTATCATCCGCCCGCCGGGCGAGAAGGGGCCGTTGGGAAACCCGGACACTTGCAATCCTGGCCCCGATCCGGATCGCCGGGCAATACGAACGATTGGAGAGGAGCGATCATGGCGGTAAAGGCAGCGATCAACGGATTCGGCAGGGTCGGGCGTTACCTCGTCCGGGCCTGTCTCGGGTATGAAAAAGACATTGAAATCGTAGCGATCAATTCCCGGGCCAAGCCGGAAA
>CAZXMK010000163.1:721-7020 GCA_964641935.1 uncultured Syntrophaceae bacterium | reverse complement strand
GGAAACCATTTCGTGACATCCCGGATATAGAACATCTTCTTGTCCGCCTTCGACTTGTCCCGGAATGCCTGTGCAACCCGCTCTTTCAGATCTTCCGCCATGGTTACCTCCATTTGAACTGCATCGACGACCGGAACGTCTCCGTGGCCAGGTCGAAATCGTCGATGTGCTTGTCTGTGAAGGGAATGCCCGTCAGGCTGAAAAACCGCTCCCAGCCGATGCGCTCGATCCACTCGCCGACCCGCTCGTGCTTGCGGGCGCCCGCCGCGTACACCTCGATGATGTTCTTCACCGCGTCGACCACCTCCGGCCAGCGCGGTGGATTGTTCGGAAGGAAGGGGATTGCCAGCTTGGAAAACATCGGGGCGCTGCGGGCGTTGGAGACTTTCCCGCCCACCCAGATGGAGATGCCGTCGTTGTCCGCATCGGCGATCGGCATGGCCGGACAGACGGTGTAGCAGTTTCCGCAGTACATGCATTTTTCTTCGTTGATGGTGACGGTCTTGTTCTTCATGTCCCCGCGGATCGCGCCGGTGGGGCAGGAGGCAACCGTCGTCGGGATCTCGCAGACGTTGGGGACCCGCGAATTGTCGGGCCTGGGAACCGTCCGGTGGATGCCTAAGATGGCGATGTCGGAGCAGTGGACGGCGCCGCACATGTTGAGGCAGCAGGCCAGGGCGATCCGTACGTGTGCCGGCAGCTTCATGGTGACGAAATAGTCGTGGATCTCGTCCATCAGCGCCTTCACGGGACCCGAGGCGTCCGTGGCCGGCGTGTGGCAGTGCACCCACCCCTGGGTGTGGACGATGTTGGACACGGAGTGGCCCGTTCCGCCGACGGGATAGTTCCGCCGGGCGAGCTCCTCCAGGAGCGGCTCCACCTGCGACGGGTCGGAGACCAGAAACTCGATGTTGTGGCGGCTTGTGAACCGCAGGTAGCCGTCACAATAGGTCTCGGCGATGCCGCAGATCTCCCGGATCGTGTCCGTCGAGAGGAGGCGCGGCGAGCCGGCACGGACCGTGTGGAGCGTCTCTCCCGATTCCCCGACGTGCACGAGGACGCCGGGCTTCAGGATTTCATGATACAGCCATGTCCCGTAGTTCCTCTGAACGACGGGGGGAAGCATGGTTTTGTAGTCGGGGGGGCCGATATCGGTGGCAGCCATTTCACTTCACCTCCTGCCGAATGTCTTCAGGCCAGAAGAAGACGTAGGGATTCGTTCTCGGGGCCTTGACCATCTGCGGCGCCGCGGGGATGTCGATCGCCCGGAGGAACGTCCGCATGCCCAGCCTCTTGATCAGCTCGCCCAGGCGCTCGCGGGAGCGGCCGTTGTCGCACCACCAGTCCTGGATGCGGAGGATCAGGTCCTTCAACTCTTCATAGGGCGGCTCCAGCTTCATGAACGGGACCAGGACCCAGGACAGGAGTGCCCCTTCGACGATGGGGGCCTTGCCGCCGACGAGGATGGTGGCGCCCTGCTCTTCCCCGGGGCGCAGGGCCTTCGGCATCAGGTTGATGCAGTGCATGCACCGCGTGCAGTCCTCGTTGTGAATGACGAGCTTCCGGCCGTCCCACTCCATGCAGCGCGTGGGGCAGAGGTCGCACACCTCCCGCTGGATGTTGAGACCCGCCGCGGCACATGCCTCCACCTCGGCCGGATCGATCCGGATGTCGCCCTTCCAGGTCCCGATGATGGAGAAATCGGCCCGGGCGATGGACGCCACGCAGTCATTCGGACAGGCGGAGATCTTGATCTTGAACTTGTAGGGGAACATGGGCCGGTGAATCTCGTCCTGGAAGTTCATCGTCAGGTGGTGGCAGAGATCCAGGCTGTCGACGCAGGCCCATTCGCAGCGCCCCGGCCCGACGCAGCAGCTCGGCGTCCGGAGCGCGGACCCGGAGCCGCCCAGGTCGAATCCGGCCTCCGACAGGTCGTCGAAGCAGCCTTGCAGGTGCTCCGTCGTCGTCCCCAGGAGGATGGCGTCCCCCGTGGAGCCATGCATGTTCGTGAGGCCGCTGCCGTGGCCGTCCCAGATGTCGCAGAGGCGGCGCAGCGTGTCGGTCTTGTAGAACCATCCGGACGGGTGGTTGACCCGGATGGTGTGAAAGGCCTGGACATTGGGAAAGAGATCGGGACGATCCGAATATCGCCCGATGACGCCGGAGCCGTAGCCTTTGACGCCGACGATGCCCCCGTGTTTCCAGTGACCGATCCGGTCCTTGTAGGAAAGCTCCAGTTGGTTCAGGAGATCCTTCGCCATGGGGCTCTTTTCAGCCGCCTTCTTGATCTCCCTGACGAAGCTGGGCCACTTTCCCTTCTCCAGCTCATCCAGAAGAGGTGTTTCAGTGTTTGGCATTGTGCTTTCTCCCTGTGTTCAAAGATAGGGGGGTGCTGATTTCATCGGCCGGGCACTGCGGCCTTCGCAGCCCGTTTATGAAATGCTCCACCGCCTCCATGTAAACGGTTTCATGATCCACATCGGCCAGGATCGTTCTCTGCAGCTTCCGGAAGTGGAGCATCCCGTGAAGGGTGCCCCACAGGATGATCGCCTGTGTCCTCGGATCCACCTCCCGGAAAAGCCCCGTCCCGATGCCTTCCGCAATGGCCTCTGCCAGAACGGCAACGCTCCGGTTCCCCTGGCCGTCGATCCTGGTTTTCAGGTCCTGGGAAAAGATCGTCTCCGGCGAGGACAGGAAGTAGTCGATGATCTCGAAATAGTTATTGTGTTCCATGCTGAACCGGAGATAGACGCGGGCGATGGCCCTGATCTTTTCCTCCGGGGAAGACGAGGCAAGGCCGGCCTCCCGGATCATGCCGCCCAGGATTTCCAATCCCTCGAGTTGAAGCGCCGCGTAGAGGTCTTCCTTGCTGTCGTAGTAGAAATAGATGGTGCCGACGCTCAGCTCCGCCCGCTTGGCGATCTGGTTGATCGTCGTCGCGTGGAGCCCCTTTTCGAAGAGCAGCGCCCTGGCCGTGTCCAGGATGTCGTTCTTCCGCTGCTCCCGCTCCCTCTCCCGTCTCTCTCTCGCTCCCATCCCGGGTCACTCCCCCCGCCTTGTCATGAAGGCTTGCAGGTCCGGCCTTCCCGTGATAATCGCGGCGGGCATACAGAGATCTTCGGGAGGCCGGTTCCCCTTTTCGTCACGCCCATGTCCTTCGAGCTTATTTACGGCTACGTCCACTGCCGTGGCCGGACAACCTACAGCGCCGGTTCCGTCGATACGGTCGAGGAGGCCGAGGACTGGGTGCGTCGGCATGAATCCGGGACCGCGCCCGCCCTGAAAATCCCGCCCGGCGACCCGGTTCGCTCCTGCCTGGCGGCACACTGTCCGTTCAAGCGTCAGAAACCGTGGTTTTCCTATCTCGCTCATTCCGAATGACCCTGTGCGCCGCACCGTCGAGGAACGGAATTCGAATCGGTCCCCCGATGCCGTCTCCTCAACGGCCCGTCAGAATTCCTCTCCGATTTTCAGCAGCACCTTGAGGGCGAGCCCGGTGTCGATCCGGTCCCGATAGATCTCCGGCAGTCGTTCAAGAGGCACATAATCGGAGATAAGAGGCCGGGCATCCAGGAGTCCCTTCGCCATCCACTCGAGGCACTGCCTGTTCTCCTCGTGGGTGTTGGAAATGGATGCCGTCAGCCGGATCTCCCTCAGGTTGATCTTGTAGGGGCCGGGAATCTCCGCAGGGCGGAACATCATGCTCACGATGCAGATCTCGCCGCAGTCAGCCGCCAGGTCGATGGCGCGGCTGACGTTGGACGGGACCCCCGAGCACTCGAACACGTTCCGGAAACCGCCGGGAACCAGGCTCATGACGTTCCAATCGAGGTCCTTCTCCGCGGGATCAAATGCGTGATCGGCACCCCAGGCCAGGGCGATGTTCCTTTTCTCCTTAATGGGCTCGAAGAGAACGATCGGGCCGTATCCGAGAATCTTGAGGAGCCGGACCGCGCACAGGCCGATGGGTCCTCCCCCCGTCACCAGGACGGACCCCGTTTCTTCCGATGTGCAGCGGATGCCGTGCAGGGCCGCGGCAAACGTCTCCGCCAGGGCGGCGTTGTGGGAATCGACGCCGTCGGGAACGGGGATCAGCATCTGGGCGTACACCTTGACGTACTCGGCAAAACCGCCCGGGAGATCGCCGATCCCCGTGGTCCGGCGGTGGACCCGGCAGAGCTGCTGCTTCCCCCTCCGGCAGTTGGCGCAGTTGCCGCAGTAGGTCGGACGGATGCACACCCGCGTGCCGAGAGGCTGCCCTTCCGCCGCGGCGCCCTTCTCCACCACGACGCCGCTGATCTCGTGGCCCAAAATATACCCGTCCGGGAGGAGCCCCCCGGCCACCAGGGAGTGATCGGACCCGCAGAAGCCCGTGTTGGCCACCCGGACCAGGACCTCGTCATCGCCGACCCGGTAGTCCGGCACTTCCTCGAAGACCAGTCCCCTCCCGGGATGAAAAACAACCGCTTTCATGATGCACTCCTGTTCCTGCCTGTAGAATCCGGTTCACGCCCCGCCGATCAGCCCTCCATCTCCAGTTCGACTTTTTCGACTTTCGAGAGATCCTTCTCATAGAAAAAGGACGCCAGGAAGAAGAGGACGGCAGAAATGACGAGGAAGATCGGCAATACGGAAATGGCCGTCTTGATCCCGTAGGAATCGGAGAGTGCCCCCAGCACCATGGGCGCCGTGAAGGCCCCGAGGGCGTTCTGGAAGATGACGCACACGGCGTAGGAAATGGCCCGGAGCCCCGGATGGATGACGTCCTGGGTCACCGTGATGGCCGCCGGGGCAAAGGCCACGATGAGGACCCCCATCACCAGCAGGGCGGCATACTGTGCCTTGCCGTCCAGAAGCGTGAAGGCTGCGAAGAGGACCACCGCCGTCAGAATCGTCGAAATGGCCGGAAAGAGCAGCCGGGCGGCGGCTTTTTTCTTGAACCAGATGTCGGCGATCCATCCGCCGACGGGTCCGCCGATGATGGCCAGCATCATGATGAGGCCCGTCTTCATCCCCGCCTGGCTCATGGGAATGCCGTCGATCCGGTGGAAATACGTGGGCAGCCAGGTGAGGATGGACGTCGTCGTAAAGATGACGCCGGCGAACCCGATGTTGGTCAGCATCAGGGAGGGCGTGCGGATGAACTCCCGGAAGATGTCCATCTTGCTCATGGCCACCTTGACGGTTGCGGCGCCTCCCTCCTTGACCGTTTTCACCAGTTCCACCGTCTTGTAATCCTTGATGAAGAAGAAGAGGATGGCGACGATGGCACCGGGAATCGCCACGATGCCGAAGGCGTGGCGCCAGCCCCAGGTCTCGGCGATGATGCCGCCCAGGCCGATGCCGATGGCGCTGCCCAGGGGGATGGAGGCGTTCCACAGCCCCACCATCCGGGACCGCTTCTCCGCCGGAAAGAGCCCCGAGAGCATCGCCGTTCCGCCGGGCGCGAAACCGGCCTCGCCGATGCCGATACCCGTCCTGGCGATCAGGAGCTGCGGGAAGCTCTTGGTGAAGGCGCAGGCCGCCGTGGCAAAGCTCCAGAGCAGAGCCATGATTCCGATGGTCTTCTTGCGGCTCCAACGGTCCACCAGGATGGAGGCGGGAATGGTGAGCGTCACGATCGCCCCGAAAACGACGGAGACGAGCATTCCGCACTGTGTGTCCGTCAATCCCCAGTCCTTCTGAATGAACGGGAAAAGGGACGTGACGATGACCCGGTCGACATAGTTGAAGAGGTACAGCAGGAACAGCAGGGTGAACAGGTAATACGAGTAGCCTTTGGACAGCCTGTATTCCTTTGGTCCCGTCGTTTCCGTCATGGCAGCTTTCCTCCAGTTCTTTCCGGGAAACCCGGAATCATCCCCCGCCCCGATCTTCCGTTTCCGTCATCTTTAACTGGTTTTGTATCCGCCGAGGTTGGCCAGGGCCACGCTCCCGGGGCTGATCACCGACGGATCGACCCTGACGTTCACGCAGGCCGTCTTCCCCGAGGCAAAGGCCGCCTCCAGGGCCGGACGGATGTCTTCCGGCCGCTCGACGCAGATCCCGAAGCCGCCCAGATCCTCGACCATCTTGTGGTAGTCCACCCAGCCGAGCTCCGTGCCGTGGGGAATGTGGTGGCCCATTCTAAGCTGCTGGCTGTGCATGATCATGCCCCAGGCCTGGTCGTTGCCGATGACGACAACGATGGGCAGCTTCTTGCGGATGGCCGTGTGGAACTCCATGAAATTGAACCCGGCGGAGCCGTCGCCCATGATGACCAGGACGCGCTTGTCCGGATTTCTCAGCTTGGCCGCGTT
>CAZXMK010000163.1:0-711 GCA_964641935.1 uncultured Syntrophaceae bacterium | reverse complement strand
CCCCTCCGCCAGGCCCCCGGCGAGGCAGCCGAACCGGCCGTACTCGAGATAGGACCCGCCCCTGCGGACGGTCCGGGTCATGCCCATCCAGGTGGACGTGTCGCCGCCGTCGGCGACGACGATGTCGTCCTCACGGTTCATGAAGTCGTTGACCTCCCGGGCCAGGCGCATGGGGTGGATGGGCAGCGTGTCCGCGTCCCACATGGACCGCGCCTGGGCCTTTCCGTCCGCGTCGGCCTTGCGGACCGTCTCCACCCAGCCCGCGTTCTGATCGCGCAGCGCTGCTCCGATCCCCCGGCCGTCGACGACGGAATTCAACTCCGCCAGGAAGGACTTGAGGTCGCTCACAATGCCGAGATCGACGGACCGGTTGCGGCCGATCTCGTCCGGCAGGATGTCCACCTGGATGAATTTGGCCGAAGGCTGGAAGATCTCCCCGAAGATGTAGAACAGGCTCAGTCGGCCGCCCAGGAAGAGCACGCAGTCGGCGCTCATCAGGGACAGCATCGCCGCCCCGGGGCGGATGGCCAGGGAGGACTCGAAGCACAGGGGATGGGTGTCGGGAACAACGCCCCGCCCGGCTCCCAGCGTGAAGACCGGGATGCCCGTCTTCTCGACGAATTCGATCAGCTCCTTCCCCGCATCGGCATACCAGGCGCCGCTTCCGGCGATGATGACGGGGCTCTTGGCCGCCTGCAGGAGATCGACCGC
>CAZXMK010000162.1:0-7060 GCA_964641935.1 uncultured Syntrophaceae bacterium | reverse complement strand
ACGATCTCGCGGCGCAGGTTGTCCACGACGACATCCAGGTAGGCGATGTCCCGCCTGAGCCCTTCCCGGTACTCGAATACGAGGCGGCCCACCTGCTCCACCATCCGCTGCGTCAGCAGGATCTCCCTGGCCAGCTCCCGGCGGACATTCTCCAGGGCCTTCTCGTGGTCGTCCAAGTCGCGCTCGTCCAGGAATTCGGGCCACAGGGGCAGGGCGTCCTCCCGGCCTGGAATGATGCGCTCCACCAGACCGGCAAAGGGCTTCAGGAAGAAAAAGAACACCGCCACGATGAGGAAGTTGAACAGGAGGTGGCCGAAGACGATCTGCTGGCCCTCCAGCGGCGTGACGGCCTTCAGGAGCATCGCCACCCAAGGCAGGGCGGCCATGCAGACGACGGCCCCGCAGAGCTTGAACAGGAAATGCGCGGCGGCGGTCCGGCGGCCGCTCACGGAGGACACCCAGGCGGCCAGGAGGGCCGTGGAGGTGGTTCCCACGTTGGCCCCGAAGACGATTGGCAGGGCGTTTTCCAGGATCACCAGGTCCTGCTGCGCGAGGATGACCAGCAGGCTTATGGGAATCAGGGAAGAGTGGACCAGCGCGGTGAAGACGAGGCCGACGGCGAATCCCAGGAAGGGGTTCTCCGCCTCCCGGAGAAACCGGACCACCGCCCCGTCCTGCTTCAGCGGAGCCATCGCCATGCCGGCCAGGTAGAGTCCGAAGAAGATCAGGCCGAAGTAGAGAATCGTCTCCCCCGCCGTTTTCCATCCCCCCCGGCCGGAAAACCAGAGCGTTCCCCCGATGACCACGAGGACCGGCGACAGGTCCGTCACCTTCCAGACCACGAGCTGCACCGTCAGGACCGTGCCGATGTCGGCGCCGAGAATGATGGCCAGGGACTGGTAGAAGGTGACGAGGCCGGCGCTCACCATGCCGATGGTGAGAACCGTCACGGCGGAGCTGCTCTGAAAGAAGACCGTCGCGGTGATGCCCGTCAGGATGCCCGTCAGGGGCCGGCGGACGGCGTAGCGGATCAGCTGGCGGATCCGGACCGTGAAGAGGCGCTGCACCTGCTCTCCGAGGCGCAGCATCCCGTAGAGGAAAATCAACAGGCCGGCGGCCAGGAAGAGCAGGTCTTTCATGGGCGATGGACGTGTCCGGAACGGTTCGTTCTCCGCCGCGCTCCCGAATCTCAACGGAGACGGGGAATATCCCGCCCGGCGTTCTCCTCTCCCGCCACCGCCGGGCCGGGGTCATCCATCCGGCAAAGGACACTCGCCTCTGCCGGAAAACACCGTCAATACTTGCCGGGGAAATTCGGCTTCCGCTTCTCCCGCTGGGCCAGGATTCCCTCCCGGGCGTCCTGGCTGCCGAACACGGGGATACCGATGTCCAGCTCCTTCTTGAAGGCCTCGGCCCAGGAGACGTCCCGGCTCTCCCGCCAGCAGCGGATGATCCCCTGCACGGCCAGGGGGCCGTTCCCGGCGATTCGCTCGGCCAGATCCATGGCGTCCTTCATCATGCCGTCGCGGTCCGGGGCGACGCGGTTCAGGAAACCCCACTCGTACAGGGTCCGGGCCTTGAAGTTGTTCGCCGTCAGCAGAATCTCCAGGCCGCGGCAGGGCGTCAGCATCCGGGGCAGGTAGACGTTCGAGCCGCCGGTGGGCATGATGCCCAGGCTCGCCTCCCGCATCTGGAAGATCGCGTCCTCCGAGGCAACGCGCAGGTCCGCCCCCATGATCATCTCGAATCCGCCGGTGAGGCAGTAGCCGTTGATGGCGGCAATGACGGGCTTCTTGACGATGCTGGGCTTCAGCATGGCCTCGCCCACGTGGGGCCCGACCTGCACGAGCCAGCGCTCCGCCTCGTTCTCCGGTTCACGGGCCTTCGTGAGGACGGGGATGGCCGTCCTGAGGTCCATGCCCGAGCAGAAGATCTCGTCCAGGCAGGAATAGAGGATGACCACCCGGATGGAGGTATCCTGGTTGATGTCCTCCCAGGTCCTGTGCAGATCCAGCATGATCCCCGGGTCAAGGGCGTTTTTTTCCTTCGGCCGGTTCAGCCCGACCCTGGCGATGGAGCCTTCCTTTTCATAAACCAGCGACGACATGAGCACCTCCTTGAATGGTCATGAAATGAACACCTGATGGGCGAAAGGGGAACCGGAAACGGGAAGGATCCCGGAAACCCCGGAAAGGCCGACAGGACGCGGACTTCCTGCGCAACTCCTAACAGATCCACCGGGGGGTCACAAGAGAAATCTCAGGTCAGTCCGGCTGCAAGGAACCCCATCGCAAAACTGAAAACGGTGGTCATGACGACCAGGAGGTACGTCACGAGCCGGCTTGAACGGAACCAGCCGTCGAACTCGGCGGTGACGACGGCCAGGATGCCGGCGTGGGGGATGAGCAGAAGCCACCAGAGCGGGACCATGCGCACCGCCACGGAGGCCGCGATGAGGGCTGCCAGGACGGTCATGGCCGCCAGCACGAAGGCCTTCGTTGTCCCCGGACCGGCCACGACGGGAAGGGTGCGCACACCGGCCGCCCGGTCTCCCGCCACGTCCCGCATGTCCCAGATGATCTCGTGCGCCATGACGGCCAGGAACATGTAGGCCGAAGCCAGCCAGAAAGGCCCGTCCAGGGGATGACCGGCCCGCAGGGCGGGATAGACAAGGAGCCCCAGGGTCCAGCCGACGCCGGAGCTCAGGTTTTTCAGGACAAACAGATTCTTGATGCGCAGGGCGGCCCGGCCCGGCCAGGGAGATGTGCTGTAGAAGAATCCGACGGCGGCCCCGGCGGCCACGACCGCCGCCACGGGCCACGTGGGATCCGTCGCCAGGGCAAGCACAACGGCCGTTGCCCCGCCGACGTAACAGAACAGGCGGATGCGGCGCTGCCGCTTGAGGGCCTCCTCCAATTCATCCGGGCAATTGACGGCATCCTCCCGGAGGTCCGTCAGGCGGTTCCACTGGCAGATGCAGGCCACCGCCAGCGGCAGGATGAAATAGTCCACAGGCCGGACCCCCATGCCGAGGACCCGGTCCCAGCACCACAATAGAGCCAGAGAGCTCAGGATGATGTGGAGGCGCTCGTTGAGAAAGGCCTTCCAGAGATGCCTCATCCGCCCGCCTGTCGAACAAGGGGGGACACTTCCCTTATTTTACGCCGCCCCGTTTACCGCTGAGCGGGAAATATGGGAAGTGTCCCCATATTTGGATTCCGTTCAGATATTCTCCGCCAGGACTTCGTAGTAGGACTGGGGATGCAGGCAGGCGGGACAGGTTTTCGGGGGCTCCTCGCCTTCATGAACATACCCGCAGTTGATGCAGTGCCACTTCACGGCCTGCTTCTTCTTGAAGACTTCCCCGTTGGCCACGTTGCTGATGAGCTTCCGGTAGCGGGCTTCATGGAAGCGCTCCACCTTGGCAATCTGCTCGAAGGAACGGGCGACCTCGGGAAAGCCCTCGTCCTTGGCAACCTGTGCGAAATCCTGGTAGAGGGTGGTCCACTCCAGGTTCTCGCCGGCGGCGGCCGCCTCCAGGTTTGCCTTCGTATCGCCGATGACGCCGGCGGGGTACATGGCGGTGATCTCGACTTCCCCGCCCTCCAGGTGCTTGAAGAACACCTTGGCGTGCTCCTTCTCGTTCTCCGCCGTTTCCGTGAAGATGTTGGCGATCTGCTCGAAGCCTTCCTTCCGGGCCGCGCTGGCAAAGTAGTTGTAGCGGTTTCTAGCCTGGGACTCGCCGGCGAAGGCGGCCAGCAGGTTCTTCTCCGTTTTGGTTCCCTTCAGTGATTTTGCCATTGAATTATCCTCCTTGTGGTTTTGTTCGTGAGAATTCCCGCCCTGCAGACAGGGGAAACGGCGATGGTCCGGACAGGCCGTCGTCGCACCCGCCGCAGGGCTTTTCGGGGTTGACGGATTGGAAGCAAGGGGAATTCCGGAGTTCGTCTTGATGGGGGAATTCCCGATTATGAATCGGATGACACTGTGAAATGGGGACAAAGATCGCGCCCCCGCCGCTTGCTGCCTGAGGAATTTGGCCATCCCGGCCGGGTTTGTCAAGAAGGCGGAACGCTCCGCGGATTGCCTCACGCCGCGGCCAGGTTTGCCTCGTCGAACCGGGCCGGATAATCTGCGCTCCCGGTCCATGCCGGATGGATTCGGCATCCGGACTCTTTTCGGGACACCAGGCAGGGCTGCATGCTAACATAACCGTCCATGAAAGAAAACTTCGCCTCGCGGCCGGAAGGTGATTGACCCTTGAACGTACTTGAGCTTTTCTGCGGAATCGGAGGCTTTGCCGAGGCTGCCGGGAGCCGGGTGCGCATCGTCGCGGCGGTGGACCAGAGCCCGCAAGCCCTGGCGGTTTACCGTCTCAACCACCCGGAGACACCCGCCGTCGAGTGGAACCTGGAAACCGTCACCGCGCGGGATCTGCGGGCTTTTCCGGCGGACATGTGGTGGCTCTCCCCTCCCTGCCAGCCCTACTCGGTGCGCGGGCGGCGGCGGGACCTGGACGACCCCCGGGCGCTGAGTTTCCGGAACGTCCTGGAGATCCTCCGGGAGGCCCCGCCCCTCCATCTCGGACTGGAGAACGTGGAAGGCTTTGCCGAATCGAGGGCCCGGGAACGGCTCCTGGAAATCCTTCGCATCAGAGGCTTCCGGGTCTCCGAGCGGCGGCTGTGCCCGACGGGGCTGGGGATTCCCAGCCGGCGGCCCCGGTATTACCTGATCGCCTCGCGGGAAGAGCTTCTGGATCCTCCCCCGCCGACCGTCCGCAACAAGCCCCTGGCGCACTACCTGGAAAGGACTGCTTCGCCCGCCCTGTTTCTGCCGACGGAGCGGATCGAACGTTTCCGACGCGGACTCCGGATTCTGGACCCGAGCGATTCCGGCTCCTATACAACCTGCTTCACCTCGTCCTATGGCCGTGCGGCGATGCACTCCGGAGCTTTTCTGGCCGACAGCGGGCGGCTCCGCCACTTCTCCCCCGACGAGATCATCCGGCTCCTGGGATTTCCCCAAGGCTTCCGCTGGCCCGCGGGGATGAGCCTGCGGAAACGCTGGCACCTGGCGGGCAACAGTATTTCCGTCCTTGCCCTCCGGGAGGTCCTGCGGATCCTCCCCGCTTTTTCTTCTTGACAATAGAACGTGCGTTCTATATGGTCGCCCCATGGCCGCCAAACGAACGATCCAGAGCGTCGAACAGACCATCGGCTCCTTTTTCCGCCGGAACCGGCGGATGCCCACCTACACCGAAATGATCGAACTCCTGGACGTGCGCTCCAAGAGCGTCGTCCATTTCTGGGTGAACAAGCTCATCCGGGACGGCTTTCTGGAAAAGGACGACAAGGGCTTTCTGAAGCCCACCCGGATGACCTTCGGCGTCCCCATGGCCGGTTCCGTCCAGGCGGGATTTCCCACCGCGGAAGAGGAAGGCCTCTGCGACATCCTCTCACTCGACGAATTCCTTGTGGCGCGACCGGAATCCTCCTTCCTGCTCCAGGTGAGCGGAGACTCGATGACCGGGGCCGGGATCATGGAGGGGGACCTCGTCGTCGTCGAGAAGGGGCGGGAGCCCCGGAACGGAGACATTGTCGTCGCGGAAGTGGACGGGGACTGGACGCTCAAGCATTTCCGCCGGCAGGGGAAAGAGATTTCCCTGGAGGCCGCCAATCCAAAATACCCGCCGATCACCCCGCGGAACGAGCTCCGGCTCGGAGGCGTCGTGACGGCGGTGGTCCGGAAATACAGTTCATAGGATGGACGTTTCAGGGAGAAGAGGTTCGAAATGCAGGCGTACGTTCCAGATTGTCTGAGGTCCGAGGAAGTGTTCCGGCTTCGCGCGTGCGACACCGGAGGAAACCTTTTGAAGAGGGGACGGCATCTCGTCGAGGCGGGCGACTGGGAGAAGGCGCTGTCGCGCCTCGAACGGACGGCTGCTCCGGCCTGCTGGGGAGTGATCGGCCTGTCGCTTCTCTACTTCATCCCCTTCTGCCTCCACATCCTGCGCTTCTGAGCTGTATCGTCCCCTTGGCCCGGGCGAAACAGCGAACCCCGACCCCACCACCTGCCCATAACGCGCCGGGAACCCCGACGCCACATAATTACTGATAATTCTCGGAGACAAGGACGATCTCCGACAGGAGGACGCTCCGGCCAAAATCGGATTGGGCCACGTCGAATGGAATCCCGTAACTACGAAAAGATGTAATGGTCATTTTCCGGAATTTTACCTCGACTACGGGAATCTTCTTCGGCATCAGGCGCAGGATTCCCAGGGCTTTGTCCTTCACGGACCGGTTCAAGGAGAGATATGAAAAAGGGACAATGGTGGACATCAGTTCCGATGATCCCGGGCCGTTGCAGGTGAACATATCTCCGCCGTATCGGCTTTTCAACGCATCGGCCCGGTCAAGGGGAATGACGGCGACCAGTTCGTCGGCGTAGTTCATCCCGACCAGTTTTCCGCGGTCTTTCAACAGGATCCTCATCTCCTCCGGGGCGGAGAGGACGGCATCGATGGAATACCC
Source organism: uncultured Syntrophaceae bacterium (assembly GCA_964641935.1). Classification (GTDB taxonomy): domain Bacteria; phylum Desulfobacterota; class Syntrophia; order Syntrophales; family PHBD01; genus PHBD01. The sequence continues at coordinate 527 of CAZXMK010000162.1, read as the reverse complement.
ACCTTTTTTTATGACGGCCCGGTCCCCGGACACGGTGACGGAATGCCTCGTCTGTACGGCACCCCAGACAAGAAGCGCCGCAAGGATCAAACCTGTCGCAATCTTCACCTTCATTCCAATCGGCCCCTTCCCCGGGAATCAACTGTTGAGCCGGCCGGGCCGCCCGGCATGTCCCGATCTCTCGATCTCCAGGACCTTCTGCTTCAGCGCTTCCGGGACGGGCACCTTCTTTCCCCCCCGGTAGTCGAAGGCCACGATCACGCCTTCCCCCTCCGCGGCCGGCTTCCGGTGCCTCTTGCTCACAACGATGTAGTTCATGACGAACCGGTCGTCCTCCACGGAAACAACCTTCGCCCCGATCAGGACACTGTCCGGGTAGGTCAGGGGAATCCGGAACCGGCAGGATGTCGTGGCGAGAATCGGGCCGATGCCGGTCTTATTCATGAAGTCGATCAGCCCCATCTTTTCGAAGTAGGCGATCCGCGCGCTCTCGAAATAGCGGAAGTACACGATGTTGTTGACGTGCC
>CAZXMK010000161.1:0-7088 GCA_964641935.1 uncultured Syntrophaceae bacterium | reverse complement strand
AAAAGGAATCCCTGAGATGAAGACGGCCCTCTACGACACCCTGGACGGCGTGGCCGACGCCCTCGCAAAGTGCATGAAATGCGGCAACTGCATGGCCGTCTGCCCCGTGTATCCGACGGAAAAACGGGAGGCTTCCTATGCACGGGGGAAACTTGCCATCGCGGAGGCGGTCTTAAGGGGCGAACTCCGTCTCAATGACGCGATCGTGCAGGAGAAGCTCTTCAACTGCCTTGTCTGCACCTCCTGCATGCAGAACTGCCCCTGCGGCGCGGACGTCGGGGGCATCGTGATTGCACTCCGGGCCGCCATGGCCAGGGAGAATGGTTTCCCTGCGGCCAAGCGCGCGATTTTCCGGACCCTGAGAAATCAGCCACTCTTCAACCGGCTGATGAAGACCGGGGCCTCCATGCAGGGACTGGGCCTGCGCAGGCTTCCCGGAGGCGCCGGTTATGAACTTCGTTTCAATGTCGGGCTTCTGTCGAAACGGATCTTTCCCGGCCTGGCTGCCACTCCCTTTCGCGAGCAGGCGCCGGAGCGGATCTCCTTCCATAACCCGAAAGCGACCGCAGCCTTTTTCACCGGATGCACCTTCAACTACATTTTCCCCGAGGTTGCCTGGGATGTGGTCAAGGTGCTGAATGCAAACGACGTGGAGATTCTGGTTCCCGGGGGCCAGCAGTGCTGCGGCATCGCCCTGCTCGCCCACGGAGATGTGGAAGGTGCGAGGGACCTGGCGCGGAAAAACCTCGACGCCATGGAGGCCTGCGGAGCCGCCCAGATCGTGACGGCCTGCGGGTCCTGCGGCGAGTCCTGGCAGCACGGATTCTCGAAGATCCTGGCGGACGATCCGGTCTATGGCCCCAGGGCGGCCTTCTGGCAGAGCCGCACCTTCGACATCTCCACCTTTCTGACGGCCGTCGTTCCGTTCCGGCAACCGGGCGGGCGCGTGGAGGAGGCCGTCACATACCATGATTCGTGCCACCTGAAGAAGGTCATGAAGGTCTTCACGGAGCCCCGGATCCTCCTGCAGTCGATCCCAGGCTTGAAATTCACGGAAATGGCGAGGCCGGACGCCTGTTGTGGAAGCGGCGGCTCTTACACGATCACCCACCCGGAGACGTCCCTCCGGATCACCGGCCGGAAGATCGAGGACGTTCTCTCAACGGGCGCCGACAGGGTCGTCACGGGATGTCCCGGCTGCATGATGCAGCTCTCCGAGGGGCTTGCCCGGGCAGGACGGCCGATTGCCGCCGGCCATTACATATCGCTGCTTGCCCGGGCGTACGATGAAAAAAACTGAAATCGAAAACAGAAAAACAAGATCGGAACCGTAACAATGCAAAGAAAGGATGTTTGAAGAATCGCCTATCCCCCTTCCCGTAACCCATCGGGAAGGGATTTCCCCGGTCCGGTGCCAGGCAACCCCTGGCGCCGGATTGTCTTTATGAGGAACCCCGTTGCAATCACCGGGCTGAAACGCTATGCATCAACATGCGGTGAGAATACCTTTGCCTGTCTCCGGGAGAAACGCTTTCCCGTTTCGGATGCAAGCCGCCATCCTGTGAACGGGAGCAACAGCAGGGAGGAGAGATCATCCATGAAGCGACAATTGCGCGTTGTCCTGTTCGTGCCGGTACTTCTGGCGGTCTTGCTGCTGATTGCGGAGAACGCTGCCGCGGTCGATCTTGTTTTCAAGAACACACAGTATTCCTACCAGACGCTCCGGGCGATGGGTTATGCTGTCAGCGGAGGCGCTGACGTCGGCGAAGTACTGAAAACCGCTTACGCGATCAGGGAGGGAGACGACGAAAGCTGGCACCGGGAATGGATGAAAACCGCGGAGCAGCGGGAAGCTGCGGGACAAGAATTCCTGCGGCAGGGGCGCAGGATCGGCGCCAGGCAGGAATTCTTCAAGGCGTCCAATTATTACAGAACAGCGGAATTCTTTCTGCACACGGATCCAAAGGATCCTCGAATCCTGTCGGTCTGGGAAAAGAGCCGGAACTGTTTCCTGAAGGCAGCGAAGCTGGCCGACCACCCCATCATTCCTGTCAAGATTCCCTTTGAGGGTACGACGCTGCCGGGTTACCTCTGCCTTGTCGATGCAACCGGCGTGAAAAGGCACCTGTTGATCGTCCACACGGGTTTTGACGGGACGGGGGAGGAGTTGTACTTCAGCGCGGCCTCTTTTGCCGTCCGTCGGGGATACAATGTCCTCATCTTTGAAGGGCCGGGACAGGGCGGCGTCATCAGGACGCAGAAGATTCCCTTCCGCCCCGACTGGGAAACGGTGGTGACGCCCGTTGTCGATTACGCTCTTTCCCGCCGGGAGGTGGATCCGCGGAAGATCGCCCTGATGGGCATCAGTTTCGGCGGGTATTTTGCTCCCCGGGCCGTTGCCTTTGAAAAGAGGATCAAGGCCTGCATCGCCAACGGCGGTGTGTATGATTTCCACGAAACGACCCATCTGTCGCCGAAGGATGAAAAACTCATCGATACGGTGGAAGGTGCCCGGGAGATCGATCGATACGTCTATGAACGGATGAAGACGGATCCCTCGCTCCGGTGGGCCATGGCGAACGGCATGTTCACGTTTCACGCCCCGTCGCCGAGCGCCTGGATGAAAATGACCAGGGCCTATACGATGAAGGATGTTGCCGGGAAGATCACCTGCCCCGTTCTGGTCGTCGATTCCGAGGCGGACAGGGACATGCCGGGCCAGGCGAAGCAGCTTTTCAACGCCTTGAGGTCACCGAAGACCTTCCTCCTGTTCACGAGGGAAGAGGGGGCGGAGGAGCATTGCCAGGCGGGGGCCGTTCTGATCTCAAATGTGCGGATCCTCGACTGGCTGGACGATGTGATGAAAAAGTGACAAAACCTCTGCGAGCCGATGTTTACGGGCAGGGCGGCGAGGCACTGCGACGGGACGGGAAGGAAGAGGCGCGGATACCGCGGCCCCCGGGCGGCATCGCGGCGATCCTGATTCTCGTCCTGTTGCTGCTGGCTGCCCCGGCCTCCTTCGCCGGAGAACCTGCTCCTGCTGCCGGGGCGGAAATCGCATATCTCTTTGCCCGTCTGGAGGCATCCGGCTGCGACTTTTACCGGAACGGCTCCCGGTACGGCAGCCGGGAGGCGGCGGAGCATCTCCGGAGGAAGTACCGGTATCTCCTCGAAAGGGGAATGGTTTCCTCCGCCGAGGAGTTCATCGAACGGGCCGCCTCAAAAAGCAGTTCCAGCGGGAAGCCTTATCAGGTCCGCTGCAGTGGAGGGATGCTCACAGAGAGCGGCCCCTGGCTCCGGGCGGAGCTCATTGCATATCGCAAATCGCGAAAGTGACTTCGATCCTTCGATGCGGATCGCATCCGGATCCCTTCTCCTGTCGTCATCGGAAACGGGTTTTCAGATGGAGAAAGCATGCTGCTTGACCGAAAAATCGTCGTCGTCATGCCGGCCTACAACGCGGCAAACACCCTGATAAAGACCTACGAAGAGGTGATGGAACAGGGAATCGTGGATCTCGTGATCCTCGTGGACGACGCCAGCCGCGACGAAACGGCGGAGATCGCCGCCGCCCTGCCGAAGACGAAGGTTTTCGTCCATGGCGAGAACCGCGGCTACGGGGCGAACCAGAAGACCTGCTATCGGCTGGCCCTGGCGGAGGGGGCGGACATCGTCATCATGGTTCACCCGGACTACCAGTACACGCCGAAGCTCATCCCCGCCATGGCGTCCATGATCGCCGGCGGCCTGTATTCCTGTGTCCTGGGGTCCAGGATCCTGGGGGGATACGCGCTCACGGGCGGCATGCCCCTGTGGAAGTATGCCGCCAACCGCTTCCTGACGCTGGTGGAGAATTTCCTGATCGGAGCCAAGCTGTCTGAATACCACACGGGTTATCGGGCTTTTTCCCGGGATCTCCTGGAAAGGCTCCCCCTGGAGGGGAATTCGGACGATTTCGTATTCGACAACCAGATGCTGGCCCAGGTCGTCTGGTACGGCTACATCGTCGCCGAGGTGAGCTGCCCCACCCGGTATTTCGCTGAGGCGTCGTCCATCAATTTCCGGCGGAGCGTGGAATACGGCCTGGGCTGCCTCCGGACTGCGCTGGAGTTCCGCCTGGCCCGGTGGGGACTCCGGTCATCGAGGCTCTTCCCGGGGCGACCCGGCCGAAACGAACGATAGACTGTCTTTGCGCTTTTCCCGTCCGGGAGGCCGGGGATGCGATCCGGGTTTCAGGCCTGCCGTCCCGCCGGCGGCCGCCGAACCCGTCAACCGGAGGTGAATCCATGACTGTTCCCTCTTTGCAGAAATCGTTTCCCTTCAAGAAGATCGATGCCTTTGCCACGGCGACATCGGAAGGCAACCCCGCCGGGGCGGTCTACCTGAATGCGCCGGGCGAGATCACGGCCGATGAAATGCTGAGAATCGCCCGGGAGCTGAAGGGGTTCGTTTCCGAAGTGGGGTATCTCTGGAAAATCGAGGATGGAACGTACGGCCTGAAGTACTACTCGTCGGAACGGGAGGTGGCGTTCTGCGGCCATGCAACCATTGCCGTCACGTATGACCTGATCGGGAATGAAGCCGCCCTTCTCGGCCGGAGGAGCATCCGGATCGTCAACAACATGGGGACGCTGACGGTGGAAAACAGGATCGCGTGGGAAAACGCGGTGTTCGTTGCGGCGCCCGAGCCCGTTTTTTCCAGCGTCCCGATCGACGGGAACGGCTTTGCCGGGGCTGCGGGCCTCGATCCCGGCGAGCTGGATCGCGATCGTCCGGTATCCGTCGTGAACGCCGGCCTTCAGACGCTCATCGTTCCGATCCGACGGCTGGATGTGCTGCTTGGGATGTCTCCGCGCCTTGAGGAGTTGAAATCCTTCTGCGAGGCTCACTCCGTCGAAATCGTGACGGTGTACTCCCGTGAAACGGCAGACGGGGCGAACGCCTTCCGGACGCGCGTGTTCGCGCCGACCTTCGGGTATCTCGAAGACCCCGCCACGGGATCCGGAAACGCGGCCTTCGGCGGCTATCTCCTGAAGAACGGGTATTGGGACGGATCTTCCATCAGCCTGGAGCAGAACGGCGATTTCGCCAGGCCGAACATCGTCCGGCTGCTGGCCCGGGACGACGGGGACGGCCTGCGCGTCTGGTTCGGCGGGGGAGCGATTGTCAGGATTCGGGGCGAGTATATTCTGACATAGATGCCTGCGGACCGTCGGCGCCCGTTCTATGGCGTCCCGGCGGCTCGCCGCTCACGGACTTGCGGGGCCCTCTTTTTTGCTTCGTCTTTGGCTGGAGCTGGGTTCGTACGCCGAGGCTCTTCCCTCTTTGTTACTCTTCCCGTCAATCCGCCCGGACCGGCAGCGGCGCGCCCTCGGCCGAGACGATTTTCCAGAACATGGGATAGAACGCGGGGAGGGTGTCCGCCAGTTTCCATTTCATGCCCTGGAAGAACCACATGTGGATCTGCCGGTAGCAGAACATGAAATACAGGTCCATGATGTCCCGCGGGCGGATGGCCGGGTCGATCTCCCCTCGTTTGCGGGCGTGTTCGCAGACCTCCTCGAACATCTTCGTCGCGTCTTCCCGGATGTAGGACTGCTCCCGCATCCAGGTCCTCATGGGGACCGTGATGAAGGCCGTGATCGCCACCCCCGGGTTCTGGTCATAAAAATCCAGGGTTACCCAGAAGATCTTGCGGAGAATCTCCCGGGTGCTTTCGATCCCCTTGATGTGGATTTCGGCCAGCCGGCCGACCTCGGTGATCTTTTCGTCGAGGATGGCGAAGAGGAGCGCCTCCTTGGAGGGAAAATACTTGTAGATCGTGCTGGGACTGATGCCGGACCGGCGGTAGATCTCACGCAGGTTGACCTGGTGAAAGTCGTGCTGGGAGAACAGGTCGAGGACCGCCGGATACAGGCGTTCCTTGACTTTTGCGGGAAGAGACGGCTTCTCCACCGCCGCGGGTGTCTTCTTTTCCGTGGTCATGTGCCGGCCTGCCGAAGAGAGAGAAGGTGGAAGAGCGATACCACCTTCTCTCTCCGAATGCAATCGGCGGCAGCGGCCGGCAGCGGCGTCAGGCCATCACCGGGAGGGACGGACATCCGGTTCCTTTCCGGGTCAGGGAAGGACTGCTATCCGGCCGTCCTGGAGGGCCGGCTTGCCTTTTTCGTTGAGAACCCTGAAGAACAGGTTCACCTCGCTTCTCTGTGTCTCTTTTCCGGTCAGATGGACTTCGATCCGTTCACCCGGAAACACCATGCCGGCGAACCGGCAGGAAATGCTCCGGATCCTCGAAGGATCGGCAACGGGCTCCCGGCGCGTGACTTCACGGACCGCGAAGGCCAGGGTCGCGGTGCCCTGCAGGATGATGCCGGGAAGTCCCACCCGGTGTGCGAATTTCCTCGAGGTGTGAATCGGAAAGTGAATGCGCGTGCAGCCGTCGTAAACGAACGGGCACAAGGGGTCGATGTCGATCCGGGACGACCACCGTGCATCCCCGTTTCCGGCATCCCCGTCCTGGGCGGGGAGGGCTTCCGCACCCCGGCCTTCTCCCTCGCAGGTGACGTCTCTCAGCAGACCGGTGATGTGCTCCGTAAAAACGGGTTCTCCCCGGACGTCGAGGGCGTCGTAGCGGATGACCAGGCCCGTCCCCGCCGGATGGGGGGTGACGGCGGCCAGGCGCCCCTTGATCCGGAGGCGGTCGCCGGGGACAATGGGCCTCATGAACTCCAGGTGCTCCCGGTAATGAACCTGCCTCTGCAGCACCGCCGCCGGGAAGCTTTTGTCCTCGATGTAATCGTAGAGGTGCTCCGATATCGGCCAGGTAAGCGCCACGGCAAACATGGGCGGGGAGATGACCCCCTGCTCCCGCTCGTCGTCGAAATAGAGGGGATTGTTGTCGCCGACCGCGGCGGCGTAATTCATGGTGTCGCGCCAGTGGACGGCGGTTTCGTATTCACGAAGCGGGGTATCCGCAAAACTGGAACTCAGTTTCATCGTACATGCCTCACCGTTATTTTGTGCCGGAGATGCTCCGGATCTCTTCCTTCAGCGCCAGCTTGCTGACCTTGCCGTTGGCCAGGAGCGGC